>JAUNBY010000389.1 GCA_030526935.1 Clostridia bacterium | reverse complement strand
TCCCGGAAATATCGCAAGGCGTCTATAGTCTCGTAAAACAAGGGTGAATAGTAACATGAAACGAACTTAACGCAAAAAAGGAAGCCGTGAATTATCCCCGGCTTCCTTTTATCAACACGCGTTATTACTTGATCTCGACGGTGGCGCCGACGTCGGCAAACTGCTTCTTGATCTTCTCGGCTTCTTCCTTGCTGACGGCTTCCTTGAGGGTCTTGGGAGCGTTGTCAACGAGATCCTTGGCTTCTTTGAGGCCCAGGCCGGATACGACTTCGCGCACTACCTTGATGACCTTGATCTTCTCGGAGCCAACGTCCTTGAGGACTACGTCGAACTCGGTCTTCTCTTCGGCGGCTTCGGCGGGAGCGGCGGCGACGGGGCCGGCGGCTACCGCGACGGGGGCGGCGGCGGAAACGCCAAACTTCTCTTCCAGGGCCTTAACCAATTCGGCCAGCTCTAAAACGGTCATGCTCTCGATAGCGGAAATGATCTCTTCGCGATTCATTATTATACCCTCCATATAAAATCTTTAAATCTTTATTTGTTATTCTCCGGATTTTTGCTTGCGAACGGCTTCTATGGCGTACACAAGCGACTTGAGCACCGCGGACAGCACGCCCACGAAGCCTGTGATCGGCATATTCAGGCTGCCCATCATCTTGGCGATGAGGACCTCCTTCGGCGGCAATTCGCTCAGCGCCTGCACGCCGGCCTTGTCCAGCACGCTTCCCTCGACCACCGCGCACTTGATTTCCATCTTCTTCGTCTTCTTCATGAAGTCGATTAAAATCTTTGCCGGCGACGCGGGATCGTTCATGCCAAAGGCGACCGCCGTCGGACCCTTAAGATACTCGTCCATGCCTTCGATGCCAAGCTGCTTTACGGCAAGGTCTATCATGGTGTTTTTAAGCACCTGATATTCCACGCCCGCCGCGCGGAACAGATTGCGCAATTCCGTTACCTCGGCCACCGTCAGTCCCCTGTAATCGACGAGAACCGCCGACTGGCAATTTTCGAACTTCTCTTTAATCTCGGCTACGACTTGCTTTTTGATTTCCAGATTATTGGACATTAATACTCGCACCCCCTTCTCGTCCCTGATCGGACGCTATAAAAAACCTTTGCACATAAGCGCAAAGGTAGATACAATCTCTCGCAATTGCGCCTCGGCGGGCGACCCGAAAGTCTTACGCTGCGCACCCGCTGTCTATGGCATGGCTTTTCAAAGCACATAAATGATAGCACTTATCGGGCGTACTGTCAATCCGTAAATCCGTGCATTTTTCGTAAAATCAGCTTCAAAGCCGCGCCTTATTCCGCATAGCCGCATTCTCATTTCCGCCAGGTCGATGCGGGCGGAGTTATATAAACGACGCCGTATTATACAATGTCGGCGTTGTTAATCTCTCAGGCATTGGCGTTTTGGAGGGCATATCGAATAAAACCAATCGTCGCTGGAAAACATATTTTTCAAGGGGGCGATTTTATGACGCGAACTATTGAATACAAATTCCGCCCACGTCTGCTCGCGGCGGCGAGCGTCGCGGGCAAGAAGGAGGGCGACGGCCCTCTCGGGCCTCTTTTCGACCAGATAGAGCCGGACGACCTGTTCGGGCAGGACAGCTGGGAAAAGGCGGAATCGGCGATGCTTATAAGGACGGTGAACCTGGCGCTTGAAAAGGGAGGCGTTACGGCGAAGTCCATAGGAGCCGTTCTGATGGGAGATCTTCTCAACCAGATTGTCGCCTCGTCGTTTGCGGCGAGGGAATTGGGGAGCCCCTTCATAGGGCTGTACGGGGCGTGCTCGACGATGATTGAGGGCATCTTGATCGGGGGCGCGCTCGTCGACGCGGGATATATAGACAACTGCGTCTGCGCCGCGTCGAGCCATTTCTGCTCCGCGGAAAGGCAGTACCGCTTCCCGCTGGAACTTGGCAACCAGCGCCCGCCGTCCGCCCAGTGGACGACGACCGCCGCCGGAGCGGTGGTGATGGACAGGCAGGACGGAAACTGCATGGCGAGGCTTACTCACGCAACCATCGGGCGCGTGGTGGACTATTCGATAAAGGACGTCAACCACATGGGCGCGGCGATGGCGCCGGCGGTCGCGGACACTCTCACGGCGCATTTCAGCGACACCGGGCGCTCACACGAAGATTACGACCTTATAGTCACGGGCGACCTTGGCATCGTCGGCAGGAAGATTTTTTGCGAGCTTATTTCAAAGCGCGGGTTCAATATTCCGGAGGATAAAATCTTCGACTGCGGCGCGAATATGTTCTATCCCGAGCAGGATACTCAGTCCGGCGGGAGCGGATGCGGATGCATAGCGAGCGTGCTCGCGGCGAAGATACTGCCCATGCTCAACCGGGGCGAGGCAAAGAGGGTTCTGGCTATCGGGAGCGGAGCTATGCTCAGCCCCACGTCGTCAGGGCAGGGCGAATCAATACCGGGAATCGCGTACGGCGCGGCATTGGAGGCGGAAAGATGAACGATATAACAACGGTTCTCATAGCGCTTGCGAAGGCGTTTGTGGTTGGAGGGCTTTTCTGTGTGATAGGACAATTGCTTTTGATAAAGACAAAGCTCACGAGCGCGCGGATACTTGTGACATATGTCGTCGCGGGCGTAGTGCTCACGGCCGTCGGCGTATATAAGCCCCTCGTCGATTTCGCGGGGGCGGGCGCCACGGTTCCGCTGACGGGCTTTGGATACTCTCTCGCGATGGGCGCAATAGAAGCGGTTCACGAATTTGGACTGCTAGGCGCGTTCACCGGCGGCGTGACCAATACCGCCTGCGGAATTACGGCGGCGGTGTTCTTCGGGCTTATAGTCGCATTGATATTTAAGCCCAGGCCGAAATAGCGCCCGATTGCGGGCGATAGTCAGACGGCGGCTTGCGCCTGCG
>JAUNBY010000388.1 GCA_030526935.1 Clostridia bacterium | reverse complement strand
GCTGGCGCGCGACGGTCTGGCGTGCGTTTGTCCACACGAAGAAAACAACCAGAGCTATGACCAGCGCGGCGATGGCGGAGAATTCAACCATGAGTGAGAGGGCGAAGTTTGCGGTATTGCCGCCTACGCTCGACTCCGGCACGAATAGAAAAAGGCTCCAATCGTTTGTGGACACAGGGGCATAGGATACGAAGTATCTCCCGTCTTCGCGCTCGAACAGAGTTGTGACGGGCGTTCCACGTGACACGGCGCCTGTGATATCTTCATAGTCCACGTCGAAAATATATGAATAGTTACCCAGTGCCGAGAGTATGTTGTAAGCGGTCGTAAATTCGGATTGATTGGTCTGATGATAGAGCCGCAGTCCGTTTTTTTCGGTTATGTAGATATAGCTGCTGTCGTTATAGGCGGACACCTCGAGAAGCTCCCTGAAAGTGGCGATGTCAATCGTCAGCATTGTATGGGTGACGGTCAGGCTTTCGTCTCCCAGTACGATTGGAGAGGGCAGGCGAAAGAGAAGGAGGAGCAATTCCGCGTCGTTTTCGGCGGATTCCATGATTAGCGCCTGACGGTTGGGGCGGTCGTCTATCAGCATATCCGGGATGTTCCAGCGCCCGCTAGTACCGTCCCAGCGGTAGATACCGCCCTGGCTGTCGATGCATGAGAGCTGCCACGCATGATCGTGGCCGTCGATGCGATAGACGGCTGAGAGGTATCTCATCAAGTCGTTTGCATCGACGGGGGGATTGAGGTTAAGCTCGTGGGATAGATAATTGAGTCTGTCCCATTCGTTATCGATTGCGTTGTTTACAAGCTGAGCGACTTTTTCCATGGTTTGCCCAAGGTTATAGGCGCGTTGCTGGAACAGCTGCTGTGAATAGGAATTCAAAAACATAACGCACGCGACTACGATCAGCGCTGTGATAACGAGCATGACCGCGCGCGCTTTGACGGCGTAACCTGTGGACAGAGAACCGCCAACGCCTGTTTTTCCTACATGCATGTCGCTTGTCCCTTTCCGTTCGCCGCGCGCTGATGCGCTTAGCCGGTCGTCGTCAGGATGAGTCCGGTGCGGCATTCAAATAACTGCGGGCATTATACCATGAATAAGCCGATTATGTCAACAACAGGAAAGATTTACGAATATGACGGCTCATGATTTGTTAATTATATAATAATAGAGTTTACATATAATAAAACCAGCGAATATGTCACTTTAATAGTTACTTGTATAAAAGTTCAAGTAATGCTTGTTCTCTTTACACGGGTATAGTATACTTGACGATAAAACATTGCCGGGTATACTTATGGCGACTTGATGAGCGACTGCGAGTTAGAGGGGGAATAGCGCTTTTGGAGGGTATAATACTCAAGGGTATCGGCGGCTTCTATACGGTTAGAGACCATAAAGGCGATACATATACCCTTAGGGCACAATCAAAGCTGAGAAGAAATCGTTTAACGCCAATGATCGGGGATCTGGTTGAGTTTCAAATCGGGGAATACGAGGACGAGAACTGGCTAAGCGATATAAAGCCGCGAAAGAACAGCCTCATAAGGCCGCCTGTAGCGAATATCGACAAGCTCGTCGTGACTATAGCCGCATCTACGCCAAAGGCGGATCTGCTTCTCGTAGACAGGCTGTTATTGCTTTGCGCGGATAATGATATAGAACCCGTCATAGTTATCAACAAGTCCGACCAGGATGAACAGTCCGCGCGGGAAATAGAGGGGCAGTACTCATCGGCGGCGAAGGTGTTTGTCGTATGCGCCCTGAGCGGGGAAAACGTCGATGAATTAAAGCGGTATCTGCGCGGTTGCGTACACGCCTTCGCGGGGCAGTCGGGAGTCGGCAAGTCGTCCATAATAAACGCGCTTTACGGCTTGTCGCTTGAGACGGGCGGATTGTCAAAAAAGATAGATCGAGGCAAGAACACCACGCGCCGCGCCGAATTGATACCCGTAGACGACGGCGGCATGGTTCTCGACACGCCGGGATTCAGCCTTCTGGAAACCGATTTGATAGAACCCGTCAAATTGAAGACTTTGGTCGCGGAATTTAAACCTTATGAGGGGCAGTGTCGCTTTGAGCCATGTATGCATTATAAGGAACCGGATTGCGCGGTCAGGACGGCCGTTTCCCAGGGACGAATAAGCGCCGGGCGATATGAGCGCTATCAGACGCTTTTCGAGGATATGCGTGAAAGGTGGAAGAACAGATATGATTAAGTTTGCCCCATCGATATTGTCGGCTGATTTTCTCAAGCTCGGCGAGGACGTAAAAAGCGCCTGCGACTGCGGCGCGGATTATCTGCATTTCGACGTTATGGACGGCATGTTCGTGCCGAACATATCGTTCGGCCAATGCGTTTTAAAGGCGGTTTCCGCCTTAAGCACCATACCGTGCGACGTTCACCTTATGATAGAAGGGCCAGAGCGCTACATAGAGCAATTCGCCGAATCAGGAGCGCGCGTCATAACGGTTCACGCCGAAGCTACGAAGCATTTGCAGAGGTTACTAAGCCAGATACGCTCGTGCGGCTGTCTTGCGGGCGTCGCGCTCAACCCGGCGACAAACCCCGAGGTCTTGAGATACGTGCTTGGCGACTTCGACCTTGCCCTCGTCATGACCGTAAACCCGGGCTTCGGAGGACAGAAGATGCTCCCCGCCGCCGTAAGAAAGATCGCCGACATACGCAAAATGCTCGACGAGGCCGAGGTGACCTCGGAGATAGAGGTTGACGGCGGAGTCTCGTTAAGTACCTATAAAGCCATGGCGAACAACGGCGCGACGCTCCTCGTAGCTGGAAGCGCCTTCTATGGATCTCCCGACCGAAAGGCTTTCGGTCGGGAGATCAGGAAGGGATGATACGTGTGGCCTCGGCCTTTGCAAGGGAGCGCAATGCGCTCCCTTGCGCGCGTATTT
>JAUNBY010000387.1 GCA_030526935.1 Clostridia bacterium | reverse complement strand
AGGATATTATGGAACTGAACATTATCGACATTGTAATTCTCGTCTGTATTGGAATTTCGTTGATTTCGGGAATGTACCGGGGATTTCTGGCGTCGGGACTTACCACCGTAGGCTTTTTCGGAGCGTTTTTCGGGGCGCAGTCCTTCTATCCGCGCCTCGCGACCGCGATCCGCTCCAATTCGAGCCTGATGAACGTGTTCACCTATTACCTCGACGCGGAATCGCTGTTTTCAACAGTGGGGCTTTCAAACGCTCCGGTCGAAACCGCCGCGCAGACGGGAACGCTTTCCCGCGCGGTATCGGAGCTTTCAGGATTGCCAAATTCGATCATAACGGCGCTTCAGTCGAATATATCCCGGCAGACGTTTGAGTCGATGGGTTACACAACCATAGGCGATTACCTCAACCAGACCATATTGATAGCCGTGGTAAACGTCGTGTCGTTCATAGTGCTGTTTATAGTCGCGTATATAGTGCTGCAGCTGATCGTCAACCTTCTCAACAACGTCTTTCACTTCCCGCTGCTCAAGCATTTCGACTGGGCGCTGGGCGGCATATTCGGCCTTGTCAGGGGATATGTCATCGTCGCCCTTATACTCGCCGTCATCCCCATGGCCATGTCCATAATCGACCTGACGATAGTTGACGAGCTGATATCGCAGTCCGCCCTGGCCGGGTTCTTCCCCGACGATTTCGTCATAGGCAGCATAATACTCAGGCTCACATAATAGCATAAACGGAGGTGATTTTATGAAAATAGACCTTGACATGCTCAGCGGCCCGTTTTTTGAGGCGATGAAATCCTCCGGCGCGTTTTTGTGCGTCCCCGGAAACGTCATGACGGTCGGCTGGGCGCAGCTTGGCTGGATATGGGGAAAGCCCATAATGACGGTGCTCGTTCGCCCGTCCAGGCACACTTATGACATAATCGAAGCCTGCCCCGAGTTCACATTGAGCGTTCCCGGCAAGGGGCAGATGAAAAAGCAGCTTGCTTACGCCGGAAGCGCGTCGGGCAAAGACGTGAACAAATTCGACTTCGAGGGCCTGACCGCGCTCGCTTCGAGGCATGTATCCGCGCCCGTCGTCGCGGGATGCGAGGTGTACGCCGAGTGCCGAAGCCTCTACAAACGCGATATGACCGAAATGTTCATGTCCGGCGAAATCGTCGATAAAGCCTACCCTTCGGGGGATTTTCACAGGATGTATTTCGGGGAGATACTGGACGTATATAAATAGTCCGCGAAAGGAGCGCCCCCTTGTCACTGCTTCGCCAGAAGCTCGCGGCGATGAAGACCCACCCGCCCGCGAAGGCTGTTTCACGGGTGGGTTTGCGCGTAATAAGGAGCGAATCCCCCGTTCCCCCCGGCCTTATGGGGGACATCGACCCCCGAGCCATACAGCGCATGGGCTTTTCCGCGTGGCCCGGACGCGAGGGACTGCTGTTTCTCGACACGGAGACCACGGGCCTTGCCGGAGGCGCGGGAACCATAATATTCCTCACGGGGCTTGGATATATATCAGACGGCCGCCTTTTCGTCGAACAGTACCTTCTCGGGGATTATTCTGACGAAATTGAAATGCTCGTTCGCGTGACGGGGCTTCTTTCGCGCCATTCGACCGTCGTGACATTCAACGGCGACGCGTTCGACATGCCGCTTTTATCTTCGCGCGCCACGATGAACAGGCTCTCGTCCGCTATGACATCCCCCGCGTCCTACGATTTGATAAAGCCGTCGCGCAGGCTGTGGAAAAAGCGGCTGGGCAGCGTGAGGCTGTCGGTGCTTGAAAGGGAGGTGCTTCGCCGCGAGAGGGCGGACGACCTTCCGGGAAGCGAAGCGCCGAGGCGCTTTTTCGAATTTCTCAAGACGGGCGACAATTCGCTTCTCGACCCCGTAATCGAGCATAACAGGCTCGACGTCGTGTCGATGGCGCATCTGCTGGACGAGCTTATCGCGGCATATTCAAGCCCCGCGGGTCAATCTCATCCCGTAGATCTGTTGAGCATGGCGGCCGCGATGGAAAAGGCGGGCGACGGCGAGCAGGCCGAAAACTGCTACCGGGTTTTAACGCGCCCGAGAGTCGTGCGCACCGCGGCGGATCTTAGGTACAAGGCGGCGGGAGCGCAGGGTCTTTTCGCGCTGGGAATGATATACAAGCGCCGGGGAGATTGCGATGGCGCTTTGAAATGCTTCGAAAGCGCGGTGCAGCGCGGATTTCCCGGAACCCGGCCCATGATAGAGCTGGCCAAGTTGCTGGAGCACGCAAAGCGCGATTACGACGGGGCGATAAAGTGGACGATTGCCGCCATGTCCCTGGAAAACGGCGACGGCATCGCCGCGCTTGAGCGAAGGTACGATCGCCTCATAAAGAAGGCCGGACGGCCATACGAAAACTATTTTACATCCGGAGGTAAGAAATGTCGATCAAATCCCAACTAGCGGCCCGCAAAGCTTACGCGGCGCATATATCGGGCAATAGACTCTACGACGAGAAGAAATACGACGAGGCTTCGAGGGAATTCGAAAAGGCCCTCGAACTTTACAGGACGGCTTACGACCTCGGAGAGCGCCGGGCGCGCTACATGATGGCCTACAGCGTCCTGCTGATGAAGCGGGGGCAGTTCCAGGCGTCGCACGACGTGATGATAGAGATTGAAAAGATCAAGGATCGCACCGCCGACGAAAAGTGGCAATTGCGCCTGAATTTCGCGATATGCCAATGGAAAATGGGCAAGCTCGACCACGCTATAACGCTAATGCAGCAGGTCGCGAGCGTGAGAAAGACGGCGACGGTTTACGGATCTCTTGGATATATGCTGATAGAAAAGGCCATTCAGACCGGCGACTTCTCCGAGGCCGACCGCTTCAACGCCGAAGCCTACGAATACGACGACGAAGACGCCGTGACGCTCGACAACCTGGGACAGCTGGCCCTGGCGAAAGGTCAGCGC
>JAUNBY010000022.1 GCA_030526935.1 Clostridia bacterium | reverse complement strand
GGAGGATGATTCTTTTTTTGCCTCGGTTGGGTCAGATCTATTTACACCGCAGACGACGTTATGTGGCGAGTGCTAAATTCCCCTTGCCAAAGGGTTGTAGCCGTGCTATAATGGCTTCACAAACGGACTTTGGGAGGGCGTATGAAAGACAGTGAATTGACCGAGAAAATCGTATCGCGGCAATTGATATACGACGGCGCGGTCGTACATCTTGAAAAATGGCGGGTGGAGCTTCCCAACGGGCGCGAAGCGGTCAGGGAGGCGATATATCACGTAGGCGCCGTAGCGGTAGTAGCGTGCGACGAAGGCGGGAATATCGCGATGGTCAAGCAATACCGCGTTGTTCCCGGACGGTTGATGCTCGAAATTCCCGCCGGCAAGCTCGACGGCAAGGGCGAAGATCACCTGTTGGCCGCGAAGCGCGAGTTGAGCGAGGAAACCGGACTTGACGCGGAAAACTGGACGCATATGACCGACGTCATAACGACGCCCGGATTTTGCGACGAAAGAATTGCCCTGTATCTGGCGACGGGCCTCAGGTGCGGAAACAATCATCCGGACGAAGACGAGTTTTTAAACGCTTACTTTATGCCTGCTAAAGAGCTGTATGATATGATCTACTCAAAGGAGCTTTGCGACGCGAAGAGCGTTTGCGCGCTTCTTTTCGCGCGGCCACTTCTCGCGAAGATGGGATTGATCGACGGATGAACCGCCAGTTCTGCGAGGTCGTGTTCGTGCCGATATTCGTAAAAACGCCACGGCTTACCATAAGGCGAATGACTATGAAGGATGCTGTGGATATATTCGAATACAGCCGCGACGAGAGGGTTGCGCGGCACGTTTTGTGGTCGGCACATACCTCTATCGGGGAGTCGCGTTCCTATATCCGCTCCATGATCAGGCGATACCGCGCCGGCGACGCCGCGAGCTACGCCATAGAGTTTAACAGCACCGGGCGGGTTATAGGCACTATAGGATTTATGTGCTACAAGGAAGAGCACAATTGCGTCGAGATCGGCTATTCCCTGTCAAGGCGATACTGGAACCAGGGACTTATGACCGAAGCCGTCAAAGCCGTAATCGACTACGGTTTTGACAAGCTCAATCTTCATCGCATCGAGGCGCAGCACGAAATCGATAATCCCGCTTCCGGCGCGGTTATGCGCAAAGCGGGTATGAAATACGAGGGACGTCTGCGGCAAAGGCTTATGAATAAGGGAAAGTATGTAGATGTAGACCTTTACGCGATCTTGTCGGATGATCGTCGAGGAGATTAGACGGCTGAACGGGATCGGATGAAGGGATGTGAGTTTTTTCGGCCGATATCCGACCGGAGAGCGCGGGCGCCCCTTCGAGATATGCTTTCGGCGTAAAATATGGTTTTGCGTCAGGGACTCTGTTCACGGAAATGACGTAAAGATCATCAAGGGGCGAACCGCGTATGTACTACGGGTTCGCCCCTTTAATTATGTTGACTCAAGCGATGTGGGCAACGACTTTTCACACAACAACCCACGCGCGCAATACATCAGTGCGGTTGTCGTATTGCGTCGCGCTCACGCGGCCTGTACCATAATGCCAGATCTCAACAGTTCACTTTTAAGCGCTACAGCACGTGCACGTTGTCCCTGCCAAAGTCGAGCCAGGCATCATCCCCCACATCGAAAACGCGACGTCCTACGGGATAGTTGTCGGTTATTTTTACGAGCGTATCGCCTACCATCACGTGATAGTTCTGATAAGAACCCATAAAGCAGCTTAGTATCACCTTGCAGGGCAAAACTCCCTTTTCGCGGATGAGCGCGGCTTCAGGTCGAAGCATCAGGGAGCACTCATGCCCAACGTCCGGGACGTTAGCGGGTTTTGCCACGGGAAGCTTAACTCCCTGGACTTCAACAAGCATATCGTCACCTTCGTGAGCGACTACCTTGCCCTTTATGAAATTCGCCTCTCCTATGAAGTCGGCTACAAACTCGCTGTTCGGGTGATAGTATATCTCGCGCGGATTGCCTATCTGGGCAATTACGCCCTTGTTCATTATGATAATCTTGTCCGATATGGACATGGCTTCGGACTGATCGTGGGTAACGTAGATGGCGGTTATTCCGAACTGCTGCTGTATGCGGCGGATCTCGGTTCGCATATAGACGCGCAGTTTGGCGTCGAGATTGCTGAGCGGTTCGTCGAACAGCAACACTCCAGGCTCCACGACCAGCGCCCTTGCCAGCGCCACGCGCTGCTGCTGGCCGCCCGAAAGCTGGTTGGTATAGCGGTTTTCCATACCCTCGAGGCCCACCAGCTCGAGCATGTCGAATACTTTTTGCCTTATCTGTTCCTTGGACATTTTTCTAAGCTTCAAACCATACGCCACGTTGTCGAACACGTTCATATGCGGAAACAGCGCGTAGCTCTGAAACACCATGGCGGTATCGCGCTTATTGGGCGTAAGGTTGTTTATAGCCTGCTCTCCAAGGTATATTTCGCCCTCATCGGGGCTTTCGAATCCCGCGATCATGCGAAGCGTCGTCGTCTTTCCGCAGCCCGAGGGGCCTAAAAGCGTCACGAACTCGCCGGGTTCCATAGTCACAGATATTGAATCGACCGCCTTAAACTCCTTGTTGGTCTTGGGATCGATGTATATTTTTGATACGTTTTCCAGGCGAACGCCCTTCTTAATATTGCTCATACGGCATACTCCTTCTTAACGGTATATCAGGCCCTTTCCTTGACCCTGCGGCTCTTTCTCAGGAACGAAACGACGGTGTTCATAATCGCGATAGCCGCGTAGACCATAAGCATCATTATCGTCGCGTAGGCGCACGCCTCGCTGAATTTACCGCGATCGACCACGGTCATGATCTGCGGCGTTATCAGCTGATGCCTGGCCGAGATCAGGAATATGACGGCGCTCGTGGCGGTCATGCTTCGGGCGAAGGTCGATACGAGGCTGCTGAAGAAGGAATCGCTTATAAGCGGAAGCGTTATCGACGAAAAAACCTTCATGCTGCCCGCCCCGAGGTCGTAGGCCGATTCCTCTATTGACTTGTCTATCTGGTTGAGCGCCGCGACTGCCGAGCGCGTTCCTATAGGAAGGCTTCTGACTATAAAAGCTATGATTATTATGGAACTCGTCCCTATAAGCATCATAAATCCCGAATGGCCTATGCCCGTTATATACCCGCGCAACAGCGCTATACCAAGAACGGTTCCGGGAACCGCCATGGCGAACATGGTCACAAACTCCATAAAGCCCTTGCCAATAAATTTGCGTTTCACCACGAGATAGGCGATTATCATGGATATAAACGCCGTGAGGATCGCCGCGATAAACGACATCTCAAGCGAGTCGGTAAAGGGTTGAAGTCCTCTTATGAGCACCGACTCGAAGTGGGTCGTAACGAGCGTGAAATCCCTGCCCCACTGCTTGAAAAACGCCCCAAGCGGAACGAGCAGGTACATTCCCAGCACAAACACTCCGACCAGAACGCACAGCGAGGTGAGCGGGATGCGAACGCCCCTGTCCTCTATGCGCATACGCGCGCGGGAGGCCTTGCCCGTAAGCGTAGCTACGCTCTTTCTCTCGAGCCAGTACTTCTCTATGATGAAAAGCACCATGCTTATGGCAAGCAGTACCACCGCCATCGCCGAGGACGAGCGCACGTCGAAATTCGATATTTGCTGATAGATGTATGGCGCGAGCGTCGTGAAGTCGCCGCCTATCATCATGGGGTTCGTGAAGTCCGCGACCGACTCGATAAACGACACGAGAAACGCGTTTCCTATGCCCGGAAGCAGAAGCGGAAGCGTCACGTCGGTGAACACCCTCCAGCGGCTCGCTCCCATATTGCGCGACGATTCCTCGAGCGACGGGTCGATATTCGCGAGCAGTCCCTTGAGCATAAGGTAGCAGACCGGGAAAAACGTCAGCACCTGCACAAACAGTATTCCGTGCAGGCCGTATATATTTGCGTTTCGTATACCAAGCAGGTGATACGTTATAAGTCCCCGCCGCCCGAATACCATTATCATCGACAGTGATAAGACAAAGGGCGGAGACACTATGGGAAGCATTGAAACCACGTTGAATATGCCCTTAAAGCGCGTGGATACGTACACGTCGACATAGGCGAATAAAAAGCCCACCGCCGTCGAGCAAAGGCCGCTCAAGGCGCCCAGTAGCAGCGTATTTCCGACTACGCGCATGAATACCGACGAGTCGAAAAGCTCCAGATACGCGCTCATGGAAAACGCGGGCTTTCCAAGTTCGGGATACAGCGACGCGATTTTTGATATCGTTTCAATGACGCCATCCGCATCGACGGTCTCCCCTGCCGTCGTCACAGCCTGCGCAAAGCGAAGAGCCATATCTTCGTCCGCGTTAATCCGGGCGAGGCCTTCGTCCAATTGAGCCTTGAGAGCGATCATTTCATCGGTATCGTTTTTGCGAAGCCTGTTATACTCCTGCGAGTATTCTAAAGCCGCCTGTCCATAAAGAGCTATCTCGCTATCTGCGAGCGCTGGGTCTACCTTGGACATCTCTACCAGTTGACTTCCAAGCGAGGACAATTCCGATATCATGGGATCCTCGTCCCTTGAAAAGCTCTGAGTCAATATCATTCCCAGCGGATAAACTATAAAAAGCACCAAAAACGCCAGCACCAGTATGATGGCGAATATAATCACCGGGTCGGCGAAGAGCTTTTTTCTGTCCAGCCGCGCACTTCTCGATTTTGCCAAATGCAACACCTCTTTATACCGGCGGAGCGTCTGTCGCCAGTTTCGTCTCGCAAAAACATCTTTTGCGAGGCGAAGATGGCGCCGTTACTCACACAGCGCGCGTATCCGCGCGCGTCCGGCCTAGTTTTCATCAACCGTGCCTTAACCCGGCAAAGGCCGCCATATGGCGGCCTTTGCCGATCCGATTAAAACCGTTAAAGTGATTATTGTACGATCTTATCCGAGTTGATGGCTCTGGTCCAGCAATCGATCAGGTGATCCTTGTTGGCGCCGGTCCAAGCGGAGTCGTAATCGATGAGGTTGACGCCCATGTCGATTATGGCCTGAGCGCTCTCGGGATCCTTCGCGCCCTCGACGGTGAGGAACTGAAGGGCGCCCACGGTCTGACCTATCTCCTGGCACTCGGGGGTGAGGGCGAACTCTATGAACAACTTGGCGCTGTCGAGGTTTTTGCAGCCCTCGATGATGGCGGTTCCTCCGACCTCATAGCCGGTGCCGTCGGTGGGGGCGATAAGCTCGATATTATCGTAGCCGTCGGCCTGATACATAAGTCCGGTGTGCAGGAAGCCAACGCCAATGGCGGCTTCTCCGAGGGCTACCATGTTGCTGGTGCCGGAACCGGTTTTAACATACTGAACGACATTGGGGTCGATGGCGGTTATAAGCTCGATTGCCTTTTCCTCGCCGTAGAGCTGGAACAGTATCGACGTGCACATAACGCCCGTGCCGGTCGCGCCGGGGTTAGCCATAACGATCATTCCGCGATAATCTTCCTTGGTCAGGTCTTCCCAGCAGGTGGGAGCTTCGACGCCCGCGTCCTCGAGAGCTTCCATGTCGCAGATGAAGCCTATGTATCCCGAATAAATACCGAACCACTCGGGAACGCCAACCGCGAAGTTGGGGCTTTTGATATTGGCGACGTTGACGCAATCCTCATAGGAATAAAGAAGCCCCGCGTTGGCGGCGGCGATATAAGGATCCCAGGTTCCGCCGTACCATACGTCGCCTTGAGGATTCTCGCGTTCCTCAAGTATGCGAGTGTAGCAATCGTTGCCGCTCATGCGAATATAGCTGGTTCTTATGCCCGTCTTCTCCTCAAACGCCCTGCAAACCGCCGCGCCGTGTTCCTCGTCGCAGCCTACGTATACCATGAGTTCCTGTCCTTCGCAGGCCCTCCAGTCGATTTCCTCAGCTGTTACAGCCGAGAAGCCGAATACCATCATCATAGCCAGAACGATCGTCAACAAGCGTTTCATAGAATGTCTACTCCTTCTTTTTGGTTAAGTATTGGGAATCGATTTCCCAACGCATTTTTTATTTTATCAACATAATGACAATTTGTCAAGCTCTTTTTTCACTCGTTCGTATATTATTGGCATATTAGGAATCGAAATGAATCCACTCGCGTCATGTTTCACCTTCTGTAATCCAAATGTCTTCAAAGGAAATTCTACTTTCCACAACATTTTTTATACTTTTTACCGCTCCCGCAAGGACATGGGTCGTTGCGCCCCGGCTTTTTTTCGTTGCGCACGGTCTCGCCGCTTGCCGCCATGAACTTCAGATACTCCAAAGAATCCTCGTCTATGACATCCCCAATCAATTCCAAAACAGCCGGGGACGCGTTTTTTACAGTCGATACAAGAAAGCGTTCTTTAAATTTTGCCACATTGCCCGCGTTTTGCAGGCGGGTAATGAACTGTTCTATATGACTCCATATAAAGGGAGTCTTATGCATCAAATTGTCGAATAATCCCGCGCTGGTACGATTGAAACTATCGATAACTCTCAATTGCGCGTCGGTTACGTCGAAGAGGTTATTCGCGTCGTAGACATCGGAATAACTCTTTCTACTCGCATACTCGTTTACATATACCGCCTCGATATAATCCTCGATCGAATCGGAAAATCTTATACTATATCCACTCGTGCATTCAAACAAAACAGATTGCTCGTTGAAATAGCGAAATTTTGAGAATTCAAAATCCGTCGCAAGGCTTGGCATGTGCTGTAGTATAACGTCGATTACAGGGGGATCATTATCGTCCGAGGCTAAACAGTATTCTATGTTAATCGCGCCGTAAATAAGGGATATGAAGAAGTCCCTTGTACACATATCGGGACGATTTCTGAGAAATGTCTCGATATACTTATTCCCACATTTGAAATACTTTATAAGCATCGCCAAAATTGCGCCAGCCTCGTTAAATCCGTGCTCATCGGCAGGTATGTCGGAAAGACGCGAAATAGTTATTTTCAATATCTCGTTAAAATCACTACGATCTTTGTAATGGTAAGCAAAATGGTTCAGCGCATTTACGCTGATATATCCGGATCTGAGGCATTTTTCATATTGAACCCGCGCCTTTTTAAACCATCCGCAATCCACATAAGCTTTTAAGATAAACCTGTTAATACGCGCGTTCTCCGGTTGCTCCGCCAAAAGCGGCTCAAGTATGCTCAGCGCCTTTTTGGGCTTTTTCAATCCGGCGTAGGTTACACCTATCGCCATGAGTATTTGGCTATTATCCGGCGCGAATTGCAGCGCTTCCAACAGCATTTCCAGGCTCGTTTCGAGATCGCCGGGTTTAATCGCTTTATCATAAAGCATCTTGGCTTTGACGGGCATTTCAGACAACATCGCCTGGCTTTTTCGCTTTTCAGGATCCATAAGCGTCTCGTAGGCTTCCCGCAACCGCTTGAAGCCTTCGGGGTCTCTTTCCGGGTTTACCGCCTTGACCGCCGCGTTATAGGCGCGCTTAATTGTCCTGATATCGGCGTTTGTATCTACATTCAGTATTTCATATGCGTTCATACAATTTCATCCTCAATAAGATCCAAAAGCTCATCCTCATACTCTTCGAGCGTTTCGTCATCCGCGTCGTCGATAATCGCGCACTTGAGATTGTATATGGTATCGCTGATCATATCGTTGATATGCTTATCCAAATCGCCGCCAAGCAGTAGTTTCTCAGCCTTGCGTATCAGGGAAATATAGGCGCGTGCTTTTTTCGCGGTCTTCCAGTCCGAAACGTCGCGCTTTTCAGTCGAAACGCCCGTCATATCGATAACTATGGACGCGCTCTTGCCGGTGGAGAATATTTCAGCCGTTACGTCGAGCATTCCGTTGACGTCGTATGAAAACGATACGATCAAACGCTCCTCTCCACTTTTTTTCGGAGGTATTCCCGTGATTTTGAATCTTCCTATGAGACGGTTTTCGCTGGCCGTTTCGCTCTCACCCTGAAATACCAAAATATCTGCCCTGGTTTGATAATCGAAATAAGTATAGACCATCTCTCGCTTTGTGACGGGTATCGTGGTATTGCGGGGTATAATCACGACCATGAAGTCGTCGTCAAACATGCCGTCATTTATCGTTACGGCCTTAATACCCAGCGAGAATGGACAAACGTCGGTGATCACGACATCCGCCGCCTCGTCTTTAGCCTTCAGCAGATCCGCCTGTATAGCCGCGCCCATGGCGACGGCGAGATCGGGATCTACCAGCGTTCCCGCCTGTTTACCCGTGATTTTCTCGATATGCCGCCTTATTGCGGGTATGCGAGTCGTGCCGCCGACAAGCAGGCAAAGGTCTATATCGTCTCGGCTGTAACCGCTCGCTCTGATGGCGTTCTCTATCGGAGTGGTCGTCTTTGCGATGATATCGGCGATCATATTTTCGAACTCGCCGCGCGATATGGTCTGTACGAGGGACAGGGGTCTTCCGCCCTTCTGTGTTATCATGGGTATGCTTACTTCATATTCTTCCTGTGCGCTCAGCGCGATTTTGCATTCCTCCGAGGCGGATTTAAGCTTGACCATCGCGTAAGGGTCGTTGCGAAGCTTGACGCCGTGTTCCTTGTCAAAATTCTCAATCAACCTGTTCATGATTATCTCGTCGATGTCTTTTCCGCCGAGGCGGTTTACGCCATCTGTAGACTTAACGTCCAGTACGCCGTCGAACAGTTCCATCACGGTTACGTCGAACGTTCCTCCGCCAAAATCGCAGACTATAATGACGCTCTCATCCTCGAGATGATCTATGCCATAGCACAGCGCGGCGGCGGTCGGCTCGTTTATTATGCGCTCAACGGTCAGCCCCGCGAGGCGCCCCGCCTGAACGGTCTCGCGGCGCTGCAATTCGTCAAAATACGCGGGAACCGTGATTACCGCCGAATCAACATTTTCGCCAAGCTCCCTAGAAGCGTATTCCTTTATATAATTCAGCAATCTCGCGGATAAATCGATAGCTGTATACTCCTTGCCGCCGAGAGAAATCATTTGCCCGGTTCCGATCATCCTTTTTATCTCTATGGCGGTATAGTCTGGCTTCAACAAAAGCTGGTCAGCCGCGCGTCTTCCGATGACGAACTCTCCATTGTCATCAATTCCAACGCAAGACGGAGTTATATACGAGCCGTCAGTGTTTTTGATTACCTGTGCCTTGCCGTCCTTGACCGCCGCGGCCTCGCATGTGGACGTTCCAAGATCTATACCTATGGTCATTTTTCTTCTCCTCCGTATGCCTCGATTATCGCGCGTTTGATTACTATATCCCCATGCGTACATCCCGCTATGATGATGTGCTTAACGGTGTTTACCAGCGCGGCGTCCGGCGCCGGATATACGCAGTTTATCTCGTGAAGCCTCGTGTCCACCAAAACGCCGGTTTTATCGATACGCGAAAAGCCGCGCTTGGACATGTCGTGGTTCACCTTGGCGTTAAGAAACGGCGTTTGAGCGGACAATTCGCCGTCTTCTGACTTTTCACAGTATCCGGATAAAATGTCATACGCCTCGAGCACCTCGCAGAAAAGTTCCCCCGGTACGCTTAAGGGCATATCCGCGTTACTTTTGACTTTATCTTTCTCGATATGCGATTCATTGAGGAGTTCCAAAATATCCTCGCATATAATTTCAACCTTATTCTGTCTTTTAGCCATCTTGTCAAGACGTCCGAGAATATCCTCCCTGCCGGATAAAACGCTTTGCACGTCCTGACTTCTCCGCGTTTCAGCATCCTCAGATGCTTTATTTATAGCCTCCAGTATCGTTTGCTTAAAATCATCGCGCCGTCCTCTGAAAAAGCCCATAAGTTTAATGCTCGTTCAACCCCTTCATCTCATTGGCTTCGCGCCTTTTTCTCACAAAGCAGCGCTTTACGCTGACGCTGCAATTATACCATAGCGCGATTGCGCAATCAACCGGCGCGGATGATTTTTATAATACATTCTAATGTAAATTTCTAAATTTTTTAAACATACTGACAGGTCGCATTACGCTATAGGAATTTCCTCAGACCATGTATTTTGAAAGCTTTGCCCTGTCCTCGAGCGCGTGTATGAGCATCAGAATCATTTCATGGGTAGGCGCGGGAACCGACATCCTTTGCGCCTCGCGAACGACCGTTCCTGTTATGAATTCGACCTCCGTCGCCCTGCCGTCGCGAATATCCGCGCATATCGAAGTGAGCGCCATGGGCGATTTAGAAAGCCTGTCCTCGATTTCTTCCGTCAGCGCGACGCCGTTCAGCGGATATCCCAGGGCGTTCGCGACGCAGGCGACTTCTCTTATGAGCCTTTCGGTTATTGTTCTAGCGCTTTCGCTGTCTATACATATGCCATGCCGCGCGCGCAAAACGGCGGACAACGCGCTTGACGACGCGTTCATCGCAAGTTTCTCCCATACTCGCTTTTGAGCGTCGTCAACCGCCATCGTTTCTATTCCGGCAGCCGTCATCGCGAGCGCGACTTCCTCGGCGCATTTTGACATTTTACCAGGCGCGAGTCCGCCAATATAGGTCATTCCGCCGCCGCCGTGTCGGATGGCGTTTTGTTCGACGCTCGCGTTATGCTGAGTTACGCCGCGCAGTATTCTGTCTTCAGACGCGTATCCGGACATGATTTTTTCCTGTCCCGCGCCATTCTGAAGCGACATAAGCACTGTATTCCCGTCGATTAGCGCTTCGTTTTGCCTTATCGCGGCGTCGGTATACATCGATTTGACGAACACGATAACCAGTTCGACCGGGCTTCTCACCTCTCCGGAAACGGCGGCAGAAGGAAAGTATATGCGCCTCGATTCCCCGTCGAGAATCGACACGCCGCCTTCCCTGATAGCCTTTACCCGTCTATCGTCCGAGTCCACGAGCGTTACTTCGTGAAACGCGGACAGCATTCCCCCAAAAAGCGATCCCATGGCTCCCGCGCCTATCACTGCGATTCGCATAACAAACCCTCCCGAAAATTATACCGAGGGCATGCGGAATCCTCTGTAAGCCCTCGGCATCATTGTATATTATAATTACAACAGTCCCGGTATCCACAAAGTCAACGCCGGGATAAACGTCACGAGAATAAGACACGCGACCATTACCAAAAACATCGGAAGCATCGCGATGGACGTCTTCTCAAGCGTGGTCTTTCCAACGGCACACCCCACGAACAGGGCGCTTCCTACAGGCGGCGTACACAAGCCTATCGCCAGGTTGAATATCATCATGACGCCAAAATGAATGGGATGCATCCCTATCAGTTCGCTCGTCGCGACCGGAAGAAGTATCGGAGTCATTATGAGAATCAACGGCGCCATGTCCATAAAGCATCCCATTATGAGAAGCAATGCGTTTATTATGAGAAGCAGCAGTATGCGGTTCGTCGTCACCGTCATAAGGGCGTTGGTTATCATCGCGGGTATCCTCAGTTCCGTCATCATGTACGCGAATGCCTTCGCCGTCGCCAAAAGCGTCATGACAATCGCGAGGGTCTTGAGGCTGTTTTTAAGAACATGACCGAAATCGCGAAGCTTCGCGGTTCTGAAAACCACATATGTCAGTATGAAGGTATATACGCAGGCTATGGCCGAGGATTCTGTTACGGTAAATATGCCGCCCGCGACGCCTCCCATTATGATGACAAGCGTCATCATGGGCAATATGGCGTTTACTATTACGCGCACGCATATGCCGGCGTAGAGCTTCTTTTTGCCATTTACTTCGACCAGGCATATCTTCCAGCGATCCTTTGCGTCGCCGCCGAAGCGCCCGCCCTTGGGGAAATTATAGCGATGGCGAAGCATGCAACACAGCGCCATCAGCGTACATCCGAGCATTACGCCGGGAATTACTCCGCCTAAAAACATATCGCCTATCGAAACGCCGGTTCCGGCGGCGAGGGCGTAGATTACCATGTTGTGGCTGGGCGGTATCAATACCCCCTGGCAGGCTGTAACGACCGTAAGTCCGACCGAGAACTCGGGCGTATATCCCGCCTTGGTCATCATGGGAACGACGACCGAACCCAAAGAGGACACGTCCGCGACGGCGGAGCCTGAAATGCCTCCGAAGAACATGGAGTCAAGGCAGTTCACATAGGCAAGTCCCCCGCGAAAGCGGCCAACCGCGAGGTTCGCCAGATCCACTATCTTTTCCGATATTCGCCCCGCGGACATTATTTCGCCCATCAATATGAAAAACGGTATCGCCAACAGGGAAAAGTTATTTACGCCGTCCATCATCTGGCGCATCATTACCGTCAGATTCGTTCCCGTCACCATAGCGCAGGCGCATGTCGCCAGCAAGAGCGAGAATGTCACCGGGACGCGCAGTATCATAAGAAGCGCGAAACCGGCCAATAAAACCACTATAGCCAATGTCGTCGTACTCATGCTCGCGCCTCCCTGCTTATCTTTTTAGCTTCCTCAACATAATCGGTTTCCTTTTCAGAATACATAAGGTCGTCCGGCTTCAAAATCCCCGTCAGGAAAAGCAGCGAATCGAACACCATTATAAATCCCGTTATGGGCATCGGTATATACTGAACCCAGGTTCTAAGCCCCGTCATTGGCAAAACGCCAGTCACGCGCATGAGCCTCGCCATATACTGATAGCCGTTTGTCATCAATATCCATCCGCAGATAAGCACGCACACATCGGTAAGATACTCCATGAACACGCGTGGCTTGCTTCCCTTTTCAAAGGCATTGTACAGTACGTTTACCGAAACGTGCATATGGTCTCTCGTACCCATGGCGCAAGCCATAAACGCGAACAGCACCACCAACAGCCTCGGCACTTCCTCAGCCCAGCCTATTCCCGTATTAAAGCAATACCTCAATACCACCGTGTAGAACACTATCGCGACCATCGCCACAAGCGACACGTCGGCGATTATCAGAATAAAACGATGGCACCAGTGGTTTATCGTGCGCATTACCTCGCCGAATTTGCCCCAGAATCCCGTAGCCAGTTTCCAATCCGGCAAGAGATGGTTTTTTCTCATCCATTGAACGACTTTGTTTTCTTCTTTGCTCAATCGATCCCCTCCCAAATTTCGCGGGGCTGCCACATGGCGACAGCCCCGCGAAATAATTATGGTACTTTATTCAAGCGTTTCGCCCACGGCGCGTATGGCCTCTATGACGTCGGTATAATCGGCGGCATACGTTTCATACAGGGGCTGGACGGCCTCGCGGAACAACTCCATCTCCTCGGCGGTAAGCTCGATGATGGTGTTGCCGTTGGCGCGTACGATTTCTTCGGACGCGACTTCCTTGAGCCTCCACTGTTCCTTCTCGTATTCCTGTGTCTCCTTGGCGCACTGCTTGATTATCTCTATATCCTCGGCGCTGACGCCGGCGTCCTCGAGGGCCAGCTCGGAAGCGAGCAGAATCTCGGGTACTCGGGTATGCTGGTCGAGTATGTAATAAGTGGCGGCCTGATAGTCGCCCTTGGACTCGTAGGTGGGCCAGTTGTTCTCAGCGCCGTCGATGACGCCGGTCATTATGGCCTGATAGATATCGTTGGGGCCTATTCCCGTTACGCCTACGCCGCCGAGAAGCTCAACCATCTCGACCATCATGGTGTTATTCTGCATACGGATCTTGAGTCCGGCCATATCGGCGGGAGTATGGACTTCCTTTGTCAGATAGAACGAACGGCAGCCGGAATCGTAGTAGCAAAGTCCTATGAGGCCGGAGCCTGAAGCCTGTATGTCGTCGAGCATCTTCTGTCCGATCTCGGGATCGTCTAAAGCCGCCCACATATGCTCGCTCGAGTCGTACAGATAGGGCATCTGTATGGCGTTGAGCGCCGGGACATAAGACGCCACGGGAGAGGCGGACACGCGGGCGAAGCCGAGGTCGCCGACCTGCATGGCCTCTATAGCGCCGGTTTCCTCGCCGTAAAGGGAGCCGTTCGAGTATACTTCGATGCTAACTCTGCCTTCGGTGCGCTCCTCGACCAGGCGGGCAAACTCGAGGTCGGCCAGGGTGGTAGGATAGCCGTCAACATGAACTTCGCTTAAGTTCAACGTCACGGCGGACGCGCCGGCGGCGACGCCCAGAACGAGCATGAGGGAAAGAACTAACGCCAACATTTTTTTCACAGGGATACCTCCTTATGATTTTTCAATCCGATGTTACGTTTATGATTCACCGGTTGTCTTAATTGTATCATATTTGCACATAAAAAGCAAGTGCTTTAATCGAAGTTTGGGGCATCGAAAAAAACGACTTAAAAAAGCGCTCGTAACAATCAAAACCACTACGGTATCATATTCAGCATGGTGTCGTTATCGGGGACGTTTACATACGAATCCGGCACGGAACCAACTATTATCGACTCCGCCACGGGGACATATGCGCTGACAGTGACGGAGTCCGCCCCGGTGGGAACGACTATGCGCATGAGCGTAGATGCCTCCAGGGATATCTCATGTCGCGTCTGATTTATACCCGCCGACTCAAACGCCGTTATAAAGCGCGTCGTAACCGAGCCAACCGGTATGACCCCCACCCGCACCGACGGTCCGGAACTTCCCATCAGGGTTATTCCCGCCGCGGCGCCAAGCGGAAGCGTCACGCCTTCGTCTTCGAGGGTTCTCAAATTACGCTGAGCCGTAAGCGCGGCTTTGCTGGCGAGGTCGTTCATAAGCGGAGTATTGGCCTTGAGCATGGATACTTGTCCGTTGTTGTCGTAGCTGACCTGCACGAGGTCGCTGTAGCACAGCTTATCGCCGATCACCTCTGCTACCGCGCTGTTTATCGCCTCTACGGCCAACTGTCTGGCCCGCGCCTCCGCCATCGATATGAGCAGGCTGTTTATATTGCCAACCGCGTAAATTGCCAGAGCCGCCATAATCAGCAGTATAACCGCCAATATTATAACCGCGCGCATTTTTCTTTTCGACAAGCATATCACCCCCTGCATGATATGCCGCGGCTTCGGGTTTATTTCTCGCGGCAGGCCGGGGATGACTGGCAAAAACATGTGTGCGCTTCAATCCGTAAACGCAATATTTACATATTTTTCGTTGATTTGTACCCTCTTATGGGTTAGAATCATCTCCAATCACATATCAAACGCGATGACCGGGACTATAGATGTCACAAGTCAGGCTCACAGAGAGCCGCCACAGGCTGAGAGGCGGCAGCTGACCGACGTTTTACTGACCCGCGAGCGGTCGGCTGAAAGCAATTGCGAGTAGGTTTGGACGCATTCCCCGGCGTTATATGGGGAGCGCACTCGGTTTACCGGCTGCGGCTAAGGGGCCTGTTGGCAACGAAAGTGGTACCGCGGATTTATCCGTCTTTCATTATATGAGAGGCGGTTTTTTTATCGCCTGCCAGCCGGGTATTATCACATTACAATACGAGGAGTGACAAAATGAAAATCGCGTTTTCTACTCTTGGGTGTCCGGATTTTGACTGGGTTGACATTTATTCGATGGCGAAGGACTTCCATTTCGACGGTATAGAGCTTCGCGGGTTGGGCAAGGACATAAACCCCTTCTCCGCCGCGCCGTTCAGCGAAAGGCGCATAGACAAGACTGTCGCGCGCCTTGAACGCCTTGGAATTGAAATACCATGCCTTTCTTCGGGTTGCGCCCTGAAATTCGCCGACGAAGCCGAGGCGACAAATGCGGATCTTCGCGAATACGTAGCCCTCGCGGACAGGCTCGGTTCTAAATACATACGTATACTCGCCGATCGCCAGCCCGACGTGACAGGTCCCGTCGATGACGAATACATAGTCTCACGGCTCAAGGAAATCGCGCGATTTACCGACGGTACAAACGTAACGCTTCTGGTCGAAACCAACGGCGTTTATGCTGATACCGCGCGCCTTCGCAGGCTTCTCGACGCGGTTGGCGACTCCAAAGTCGCGGCGCTCTGGGACGTCCATCATCCCTACAGATTTTTCCACGAGTCTCCACGCACGACCGTAGAAAACCTCGGAAAATATATTAAATACATGCACGTCAAGGATTCCGTAATGCAGGACGGTGTGGTTTCCTACCGGATGCTCGGAGAGGGCGATTTGCCGATTCGCGAAATGCTCGACGCGGCAAGCGACATGGGATATGACGGATATGTCTCTCTTGAGTGGGTGAAGCGCTGGGCGCGGGATCTTACCGATCCCGGCATCGTATTTCCTCAGTTCTCCAACTATATGCACAACTATATCGGCGAACAGCGACTCATATCAGACGACAGGAGAACGGGCAAATACGTATGGAAGAAGGAGCATTTGATCGATCTCACGTTCTCTCAGGTGCTCGACCGCATGGTCAAGGAGTTTCCGGATCAGATAGCCTTCAGCTACACGACTCATTACTACACGAGAACCTATTCGCAGTTTCGCGACGACGTCGATACCTTTGCCCGTTCCCTCATAGCAATGGGCGTTCGCAAGGGAAGCCACGTGGCAATATGGGCCACTAACGTCCCCCAGTGGTATCTGACATTCTGGGCGACCGTCAAGATAGGCGCGGTACTCGTAACCGTTAATACCGCATACAAGGTTCATGAGGCGGAATACCTGCTGCGGCAGTCGGATACCGATACGCTCGTTATGATAAGCGGCTACAAGGATTCAAACTACGTCGATATAATGATGAAGCTGTGCCCGGAGCTTGAAAACAGCGAACCCGGAAAACTCAACAGCAAGCGTCTCCCCTGCCTTAAAAACATAATAACCGTAGACTGCGAATTGCCCGGAGCTTATACCTGGGAGGACGCCCTTGATCTCGCCGAAGAGGTTCCCGTCCAAAAGGTCAGGGAAATGGCGGCGCAGGTCGATCGCCACGACGTGTGCAATATGCAGTACACCTCCGGCACGACGGGCTTCCCCAAGGGCGTAATGCTGACTCACTACAATGTCGTCAACAACGGAAAGGCTATTGGCGACTGTATGGATTTGTCCACCGCCGACAGGATGATGATACAGGTTCCCATGTTCCACTGCTTCGGCATGGTTCTCGCCATGACTGCCTCCATGACCCACGGGGCGACGCTTTGCCCGATACCTTATTTCTCTCCGCGCGTTTCGCTCGAGTGTATTAACAAGCAGCGCGTCACGGCGTTCCACGGCGTCCCGACAATGTTCATAGCCATGCTCGAGCATCCGGATTTCGCCAAAACCGACTTTTCTCACATGCGCACCGGCATAATGGCAGGAAGCCCCTGCCCCGTCAAGGTCATGCGCGACGTTGTCGAAAAGATGCACATGCCCGAGATTTGCATAACCTATGGACAGACGGAAGCATCGCCCGCGACGACCATGTCCAAGACAACCGACTCGCTCGAAACGCGCGTCAACACCGTCGGCAGCGCCATCTACGCCGTCGAGTGCAAGATTGTAGACCCCGAAACCGGCGAGGATCTTCCCGACAATGTGGACGGAGAATTCGTAGCGCGCGGATACAACGTTATGAAGGGATATTACAAGATGCCCGAGGCCACCGCCGCCGTCATAGACGAGGAGGGCTGGCTTCATTCTGGCGACGTGGCGCGCCGACTCCCCGACGGATATTATAAAATAACCGGCCGCATAAAGGACATGATAATACGCGGTGGAGAAAACATCTATCCCAAGGAGATCGAGGACTTCCTCTACACCCATCCCGCCGTCAAGGACGT
>JAUNBY010000386.1 GCA_030526935.1 Clostridia bacterium | reverse complement strand
AAGCGCGCGCATGGCGTCTTCGCTTGCCATCAGGCGCGCCAGCGTTTCATTATCCACGTTAACAAGCAGCGCGCTTTCCCAGCGCTTGGCAAGCAAAGTTGCGGAGGTACCGGCCATTGTGATGTCCAATATCTCCTCCGCGCTGATTTGCCGCATGGTGCTGCCATCATAGGCGATGACAGGAAGGAAGTTAATGAACTCGCTGACCTTCTTCTCCGGATTGCTTTCATTGATGTCCAAACGGCATGAATAATCGGATATCTGACGCAGCGCGCGATCCAACGCAAAGTCGAACACATAGCATTCCCGCTTCATTATCTCCTTGCCGCCGGCGCCATTGTCCACCTCCCAGGGTGACTGCACACGGAAGGCCGCCTGGAAGTAAGTCTCGGGGCTTGAAAGGTTGCGCAGCATGAATATTCCCGTCCACGGCTTGACGGTGACGCCGGTGGTCAATTTGCCACATGACAGCGTGATCGATTTGCTCTTAAGCGGATCATCCATCGAATCAAGCACAGGCTGCAGCGCGTCCACGCCGGTTCCCGCGCCCGATCCCGCGCAGACGTTGATTTTATAGTCGTGATAAAAGCTGTTTTGACGCTGCGTCAGCAGATTGCGCATAGCGAAGCAACTGGCGACATTCGGCAGGAACCAGAAAGTGTGCGACAGTACGCCCAGCAGTCGCGCGTCAGCGTAGGGCATGGCCGGGCGCTTATTCTGCCCGAGTTTCAAATCATCTGTCGTTGTTGGCATATATGCGCCGCGAATGAGATCCAGCCATTTCTGCACATAGTCCTGATACACGAACGTCGCCTGATCACCCTTGCCCCTGGCGGAGAAGAACACGTTCAGATCAAACTCGTCAAACTCGCCTTCTTTGGCAATTCGCTGTATATCGTCCGGCATGCGGTATGTCAGCATCACCATACGCGGCAGCGCGGCATACGGATTGCCGGGCGCGTCGCCCCATGCCATTTTCGCGCGCTGTTCGTCGGAATACATCCAGTTGTAGATCTGCTCTTCGATAAACTCGCCGCTGTTGATCGCGCGGAACGGCGTGCCTGAAAGAAACAGGTAGTACCCGGAGGTGATGGGCAGGAAGGTTTCGTTGTAAGCGTTATCCGCTTCGTCGCTCTTGTACTTTTCGATATCCAGCGAATCGTAAGAATCATCGTCCTCCTGCTCAAAGAGCTTTTTCGCGTTTTCACGCCATGCGCCGAAATGGTATTCGTCGAAGATGACCATATCCCAGTTGGTGGTGTGCACCCATTCGTTCTTCGCCTTAATGCCGCCGTTTTCATTGGTGCCGAGGTAGTCTTGAAAGGAGCCGAAACACACGATGGGGCGAGTGTGGTCGGCGGTTTCATAGGTCAAATCGCCTGTACGACAAATAAACTGCCAGCCTTCAAAATCCACATGGGTCATAAGGTCTTCTTCCCATGCCATTTCAACGGCCGGCTTAAACGTAAGCACCAGAATGCGCCGCATATCCATCTTTCTGGCAAGCTGATAGGCGGCGAACGTCTTGCCAAAGCGCATCTTTGCGTTCCACAGAAATTTCGGGCTGCGCGTAGGTTCTTCCTTCCGGGCGGACGAGAAATAGGCCATCGTCTTTTCGACGGCTTCAAGCTGCTCCGGGCGCATGGGAAAATTGCGCGTGCGGCTCTCCGCGTTTGCTCCGCCATTCATGACTGCAATATAAGCCGCCCGCACATCATTCACGCCGCAACGAAACCATTCGCCGTCGGGGTTTGCAATGCCGCGGCGCTTTAACTCGGCGTGTACGTCGTGATCGGTAAAGCAGGAGCCATCCCTGCGCATGGCGTTTTCGGCAAAAACGATGGTATAGGGCTTCGCGCCGGGGCGCACCGCGGGGTATTGCTGGGCGACGCGCTGAGCCACGTCGATGGCTGTGTAACCTACCTTCAATAATCCATTGTACATGGGGTTGCTGTCGGCATAGGCGTAGACCATTGGATTGAAGGTTGGGCGGGGAGGGAAGAATCCTTTATCAGGCATCATCGTCACCTCCTCCAGCGTCCATTGGGCGAATCATTGATTCAATGAATGAAATTTCATCATCGGAGATGTCATACTTGGAATACAAATCCGAATCTGTCCATGGGCGCGTTAAATCCTGTTGAGGCACTAACGTGTAAATACTCTTTGTAGTACTCTGCGTAACTTTCTTGAGCATTGCAAGGAAGCGGAAAAAACGAGTAGCTATATACGATATGGTATTTATACACATTTCTCTTGATTCAAACGGGCCAATAAAAATATACGTTTCACTACAAGCAGAATTAGGTTCTCCTATTAATGGCTTGCCCAATATAGGATGTGGAAAAGCATCGCTTCCACTTCCTGCTCTCGGGATAAAAACCTTCCATTTATCTATAACTGACAGATTCTTTGTTATATCACTACGACTTGCATAGGATACTCCTTCATTCTCATAAATTTTCACATCTCCTTGAACCTTTTGGCGATGACCATGATAGGTAGTTGATAATCCAAAAGGCTGTCGAGAGCTTACAAGCGATTCAATTGAGCGTTCGCCAAAAGGGAAAATCTTATGAAGTATTCCTATAGCTTCGTTATATCTGATAAAAAAATCACACCCCTTCTCGAGCAATGGGCGACTCATTGGTGTGCCAATATCATTCCCCCGATGTGTGACCACAGTACAGTTTCCCTTATCATCACGGTTCCAGAGAAAGTAGCAAACGCCTCCCTTGATTTGCACACCACTAAAGCAATCACTGGCTTCTGGATAATCGTGAATCTCGCGAATAGAATTATCGTGTAACATCCTACTTCTAAAGTCATCTAGCCCTTTACCGCCTGCATACCACCTCGCAGGAACAATCATCGACAGGTATTTAGGTTAAAGTTTAATAGCTTGCGAAATAAATCGATCATATATTGGAGTCGCGCTAATGCCATATCCTCCATCACTT
>JAUNBY010000385.1 GCA_030526935.1 Clostridia bacterium | reverse complement strand
GCGGGCGGGTGAGGTTGGCGCGCCCGGACTCACCGCGCGGCGCGATATATCAAACATGGCAGAATAAAACGACCTCACTTCAAATCCCTCCCATGAACCAAATCCCCTTTTTCTCCCGTTTCTCCCCAGCTTCTGCCGTTTGTTCTGCACAGAAATAGCCAAAGACGAGGGAGAGGGAGCCGGAAGGCTCCCTCTCCCCTGTCAGAACAGTCGCGCGAGACGTTTATAAGCTAAAATCGGTGGCCATGTCTATTCTCCCAATATCGCCACGCGCGCGCATTCTCCCGCGTAGGTGCCGGAACTCAGGGCTTCATACACGTGAGCGCCGAAGCCCGTCACGGGCACGATATTGCCGCAGACGCCGCCCGCCGCGAGCAGGTTTTCTATGCGCTGGCCGTGCTGGGTAAGGGTTATGGTCATATCCTCGTCAACGTATACGGAAAGGGGCATGCTCGCGGTGGAACCGGGGGCTATGCGCGCCGCGTAGATCGTCGTCGAAGATATGGGCGACATGAAGTCGGCGGGCGTCGCGAACTGTTCGTCAATACCGGACTCGCAAGCCGCGTTGTAGCTTTCGATGGTCGCCGCCAGAGCGTCCTCGGGAAGTCCCGTCTTCGCGGCCAATTCGGATACCGATGACGCGGACCAGGCCACGCCGTTATCAATAAGCTCCCCGGCGTAACGGGCGCAATCCTCGTTGGCGTCGTCGAATATCATATAGGCAAAGCCGTCGTCAAGCGTGCGCAGAAGCGCGCCGGTATCCGTAAGCCCGTTATTCAGTATCTGGCTTTCGTCAAAGAAGCGCTCGCCATTGCTGTTCACCCACATGGTGCGCCCTCTCTGGAACAGGTATCCCACCTCGTAATTGTCGCGCAGAACGGCGTTATATACGGGTACTATGTAGTTCGCGTCGGGGTAGTAGATGACCTCTCCGCCCATTTCCCTTATCCACTTTTGCGCGTCGCTGTGATTGCCGGAGTTGTTTCCCGCCACTACATTGGAGACCTCGGGGTAGAACATCTCGACGGACTCGGCGTCAAATCCGCCGTAGCCGGTAGCGAGTATTACCTTTTTGGCGTTGATCTGATAAATGGAATCCCGATCCTCGACCATGATTCCCGTGCAAACGTTATCTTCCACGATAAGCCCGGTCGCCTCGGTGCTCAGGCGCATCTCTACTCCCGCGTCCTCTATGGCGCGAGCCAGCGTCGCGGCCAGATAAGGCGCTCCCGTCATGGCGTCGTACCAGTCGTCGCCGCAGCGATATCCCGTCACCGGATCAAGCGTGAAGGCGGCGGTGGTCTCGTGTCCGCCCAGCGTCACGACGCGCGCGTCTTCAACCGTCAAATGGAAGCCGCGGTTCATAAGCCCCGTAATGGTCGCGGGGCCTCTTTGCCAAACGTTAAGCGATACAGTCTCGCTGGCAAACGCGGCGGCGTTCGGATTCGCCCCGAGCATGGCTTCGGTAACCTGTTCGGGAGTCATCTCAGCGCCCGTCGCTTCGCTAAGCGGATTTCCGGAGGGGGTCGCGATATAGCCTCCGCAGAATCCCATGTCTCCGCCGGCGAAGCCGTTGCGCTCCACTACAAGCACGCTCAGACCGCTATCGGTAAGGCCGAAGCCGGAATCCGTCTTAGCCGACAGTGCGGCCGTCATTCCCGAAGTGCCTCCGCCCACGACGACGACGTCGTATTGTTCCGTCTCGCGCACGGTTTTCTCTTTTGGACTGGAAGCCATGAGAGACGAAGTATCGGCTCCGGCTTTATCAAGAGCTTCGGATACCGCCAATATCGCCGCGCGGCTGGTAAGCGTAGCTCCTGTGACCGTATCCACCGCCAGCGACTGCTCCGCGACGATGTTTTCCGCGACGGTATTCACGGCGAGCGCGCTGATGATGGCCGTGTCGTTGTTCTCCAGATTCCATACGTTCAAAATGGAGCTTTCGTCCACTTCGACGGCCATCTTAATATCGCTTTTAGCCCCGCGGGCGCTGCCGACATATACGCCGGGCGTCATCGAAGCCGCCTGCGAAACGACGCCTGCCCGCGCGAGAGCCTGCGCCGCCGCCGCTTTAGCCGCGGCGCTCGTTACTGTGGCGCCGGATATGCCTTCGATATCCGATCCCTGCGCCTCGAGTATCTGTCGCGCCAGTTCCTCGCCGAGACCCTGACCGATTCCGGGAGTCTCGTTGCCCGTATCCACAAGCGCTTGCGTAATCACGCCGCCTTCGACGGTAAGTTCCACCGTGACCTCGCCCATTCCGGAAGCGCTGCCCGTCACGGTCTGAGCCGTCTCCGAGGCAAAGGCGCCCGTCGCGAGCATGAGCATGGCACAAAATAACGCGAGCAGTTTTTTCATGCGATTCATTTGTCTGTCCCCTTTCAGTATATAGGATTTTTCCGCGTCTCAATCTTATATTCAAACAACCGCAATGTCAAATACTTATTGATAATAGCTTTCCATAGGTATAAAGTATGGATTCTGATTCCGCAAATCGACGCTGATGAGCGAGAGACCTTACTGTATATGGCGTTCTGAGCATGTTTTTGTTGCTGTTCACCTTGTTTTTTCGGCTACGTACTGGTTACGTGTCTGCCTTTCGATACGGGAAAACCGTAATCACTCTCGACTAATCGCCTTGTTATTTTCCCAAGTACCAAACATCAAACGACCGCAGGGGACAATGTCATCGAGGGAACGCCCGCTGACGCGGGGAACGGGAATATAATGAATGGCGGCGCGGGACTAAAACCAATTCACAAGCTATTCACACGTCGGTCGCAGGGGTGTTTGCCCTCTCCTTTTGCCCGCGAAGGGGGCGGGTGAGGTCTGCCCTCTCCAAAGGAGAGGGCAGACGCCCCTACGGGGTTCGTTGGCGCGTGACCCGCGAGTACGCGCAACTCGCGTATTTTAAGCAGGGTTTGCGTAGGGGAGCGCATTGCGCTCCCGCCCGCTTGCCTA
>JAUNBY010000384.1 GCA_030526935.1 Clostridia bacterium | reverse complement strand
CGACCGTTTTTGGGGTGTTTTAATGAATGCAACGCGGCGGGAAACATCGTTCCCCGCCGCGCGAAAGCGACCGCTTTTGGAAATCATCAAACCCGGGGCGATTGTTGGCCGTATACCGTCAATTCGAGTTTCTTATGGCTGAACGTATTTCATCCAGCGCCTTTTCGAGAGACGGTATTTCTCGTGCGGTGCGGGAGATTTTATCCACTCCGTGCATGACCGTGGTATGATCCCTTCCTCCGAAGGCCTCGCCTATACGGGTGGTGGACATGGTTGTGAGTTCGCGCATCATGTACATGGCGACCTGGCGCGGCATGGCGATTTCGCGGTTGCGCTTTGACGAGAGCATATCATCCTTGTCGATGCGGTAATAATCGGCGACTATCTGAATGATCTTTTCGGGGGTAATGGCCTTTGCCGCGCGCGCTCCGCCTATTGTGGAAAGGGCCTGAACCGCCATGTCGAGGGTTATTGGTATATCCCCAAGCATCGACTGAGCATTTACCCGTATGAGCATGCCTTCCAGTTCCCTTATGTTGGACTGCACGTTTTCGGCGATATAATGTATCACCTCGTCCGGCATGTCCATATGCTCTATTCCGGCTTTTTTCCTTAAGATGGCCACGCGGGTTTCGTAGTCGGGCTTTTGAATATCGGCTATCAGTCCCCATTCAAAGCGCGAGCGAAGCCTTTCCTCGAGCGTGGGTATCTCCTTTGGCGGCCGGTCGGATGAGATGACAATCTGCTTTCCGCAGGAATGCAGATGGTTAAACGTGTGGAAAAACTCCTCCTGAGTTGAGGTCTTTCCCGCTATGAACTGTATGTCGTCAACCATCAATACGTCCACTCCGCGCATCTTTTCACGCATTTCGGCGGTGTTTTTATTCTGGATGGCCTCTATTACGTGGTTCGTGAAGCGCTCGGAAGTTATGTACATTATCTTGCGGGTGTCGTCATCCTCTATGAGATAATGCCCTATGGCGTGCATGAGGTGGGTCTTGCCCAGACCTACGCCGCCGTAGAGAAACAGGGGATTATAGGCGAACGCCGGCAGTTCCGCCACCGCCAGGGACGCGGCGTGGGCGAAGCGGTTTGACTGGCCTACGACGAAGGTGTCGAAGGTATAGCGGGGGTTAAGCTGATCGGGGTTATTCTCGTCCTCCTTGACGGGTGGCACGGGATCGCGCGAGTTTATCACGATTATGTCGTAATCGCGCCCATAGGCGTCGCGGACGGCCGCCGCGAGCATCAGATTATACCTCTGGCGGAGAACCTGCACGCCGGTCGAGTCGTTTATACCCAGAACCATGCGCTCGTCGTTCATGGACATAATCTCTATGGGCTTGAACCACGTGCTGAAGCTTATTGGATTGAGCTGTTCCGATATAATTTCAAGCACTTTTTGCCATGGATCCTGAGTTGTCATTCGTATCCCTCTTCTTCACGAGTTTTACACAATCAATCCACATGGCTGTGGATGAATTATGCCATATGTGTATAAGTTATAACTATAATAACAGATTACGGGCGGATATTCAAGCGTCGCGAGCCTAAAATTTTTCGGCTATGGTTTAGTGGTGAACGAGACAAAACAAACACAATATATAGACATGAAAATGAAAAAAATCGCCGTCGAGCCGCTGTTTATGCGATCGGGTATTTGGGCGAATAAGAGTTTAACGGGAATTACGTTTATGAAAATTGCCGACGTGCTATAATAAAAAAACCTTCAGAGAATGGGAGAGAGCGCAAGTGGAAAGAGAATACGCGGCGTCTAATTTTATTGAGGAATTTGTTATAGAGGATTTGGACTCGGGGCGGTACGACCGCGTTAAGACGCGCTTTCCGCCGGAACCAAACGGATTTTTGCACATAGGACACGTGAAGGCTTTGACCATCGACTTTGGCATCGCCGAGAAGTTCGGGGGAAAGTGCAACCTCCGCTTCGACGACACGAACCCCACGAAAGAGGAAACGGCGTTTGTAGACGGCATAAAGTCGGATATAGAGTGGCTCGGCTTTAAATGGGACGAGCTTCACTTCGCGAGCGACTTTTTTGAAAGGCTTTACGAGATCGCCAAAGATCTTATAAAAAAGGGACTGGCTTACGTCGACGACCAGAGCGCCCAACAGATGCGGGAAAACCGCGGAACGCTCACGTCTCCCGGCGTCGACAGCCCCTACAGGGACAGGTCCATAGAGGAAAACCTCGATTTGTTCGAGCGCATGAAAATGGGCGAATTTCCCGACGGCTCGCGCGTATTGAGGGCTAAGATAGACATGGCGTCGCCAAACGTGCTCATGCGCGATCCGACGATTTACAGGATATTGCGTTGCCACCATCACAGAACCGGCGACGACTGGTGCATATACCCCATGTACGATTTCCAGCATCCGATTCAGGACGCCATAGAGGGCGTGACGCATTCGCTTTGCTCGCTCGAGTACGAGATACATCGCCCGCTGTACGACTGGATGGTCAAAAACGCGGGATTCGAGCGCCCTCCGCGCCAGATAGAGTTCGCCAGGCTCAACCTGACGGGAACCATAATGTCCAAGAGATACTTAAGAAGGCTCGTCGAGGAGGGCTGGGTATCGGGCTGGGACGATCCCAGAATGCCGACGCTGGTCGCCATGAGAAGGCGGGGATATACCCCGGAGGCCATAAAGGACTTTCTTACGCGCGTCGGGGTCAGCAAGGCCGACTCGACCGTGGACGCCGCGCTTTTGGAGGCTTGCGTAAGGGAGGATCTGGGAAAGAGCGCCAGGCGCGTGATGGCCGTATTAAAGCCCCTGAAGGTCGTAATAGAGAACTGGCCGGAAGGCTTTGTTGACGCGCTCGAAGTGGAGAACCATCCCGACCATCCCGAGATGGGAAGCCGGCGGGTGCATATGTCCAGAGACATATACATAGAGTCCGACGACTTCATGATCGACGCGCCCAAAAAGTTTTTCAGGCTCGCCCCGGGCCGCGAGGTGAGGCTTAAGGGAGC
>JAUNBY010000383.1 GCA_030526935.1 Clostridia bacterium | reverse complement strand
GCCATGAGAATCATCGTTTTACAAGAGCCGCTGAGCGCGCGGTTGTTTGCTGTTCCTGATCAAGACTTCACTGTCTGATTCCTGTTCCAATCCGACCTGTCAGAGCGGTTACGCCTCAAAATGTGTCGCTTTGTCACGCCTAACGAACTTCTGTTGATCCGCTTGGCGGGCAAAAGGAACGTTGAGAACCCGGGGTTACGGAATCAGGAGATTTATTTTTCGATGGACGGATTCAAAATGAATCTGTCGCCTGAAGAAGCCTTAATCCAAGTGCTTGGCGACCACCCTGCATTCCTTGTCGCAGAAGGCGATCCCATATATCCAAATGTCCTTTATGCGATACCGGCGCAGCGGTGCGGCGTAGTCCTTTTCTTCGATTTGGCGAATTGCCTCGTTGCAGTATTTATCAAGCTCCGACACCTTCTTAACGTCTTTCACCTCGACGACAAAGCCGCGTTTGCGATCCTTTCGCTCCACGCTTATGTCGTTGCGGCCTTTCCCTGCTTCCCTGTTTGACGTTACAAACCAATCCCCGCAGGTGTTGAGCAGCGCGAGAAGGAAGCCGTGATAGAAGGATTCGTGCGCGTCATGGAAGCTAACGGTGTACAATAGCTGAAAATCCAGAAACTCCTTGACCTTATGCGCGTCGCCTTCCTCAAACGCGCGGTATAGATCGGTCAGCCGGTTCGTTTCCGTTCGGGCCTTGTCCCGAAACCATGCCAGCACCTTTTCCGTATAGATCTTGCGCACTTCCCTGTTTGGAATGACAAGCTCGTAGACGTCGTCTTCCGGATCGCCCTTCATCGTCAGATAGCCCGTCATGAAAAGCAGACTCCACACATTGTTGATGTCCGCGTCTATCTCGTTGTGCGTCAGTCCTTCATTCAGCGTTTTATAGATCGACCGGCCATCTATCAACCGCTCGATCTCCATTTGCGACGTGCCGTCGTCCGCCTTGTCGATCAACCGGCGCACAATATCGTTGCCGCTCGCATTGAGCCAGTACGCCCGCGGCTTCTTCTTTCGGTCACCTTGCAGATCATAGCAGTAGTTGATTACATCCCAAGGACAGTACACGTCCTGTTTTCCGAAACGGTAGCCGTCGTACCATTCCTTGACTTCCCCGGCATGCGATTGAAGGCTGTAGGCGTTCAACAGGGTTTCCACTTCCTGCTGCGTAAAGCCGAAGAACTCATCAAACTGCGCGTCCGTTATGGAATGCACTTTCAGATTGTTAAGCCCGGTGAATATGCTCTCCTTGGAAATACGCAGACAGCCCGTTAAAACGGCGAAGTAAAGGCTGTCGTTCGTCTTCAGCGCCGCGCCGAACATGGAGCGGATGAGGTCAATCATTTCCTCGTAATAGCCGTTGTTATATGCTTTATCGAGCGGCACATCATACTCGTCGATAAGGAGAATGGCTTTTTTGCCATAGTGCTTGTACAACAGTCTCGAAAACAACTGCAAGGAACCTTTTATATCGGACAATTCGGATTTCTTTTCCAGCAATAATTGGAGGGGCTTTTTTTCATAATCTGTAAGCCTATCGCTATTCATAAGAGACTGATGGCGTATTGCCTCTGCATAAATTGCTTCGCTAAGCATATCACATGCGTCCGCGAAGCCTAACCCGTCCACACCCTTCAGCGACACAAACACCACGGGGTATTTCCCCATGTACGCATCGCACAGCGCTTTCTCCTCCGCGATAGCCAATCCGTCAAACAGCGATCTGTCGCCGCCAATCTCGAAGAAGGATTTCAGCATGCTCATGTTCAGCGTCTTCCCGAAGCGCCGCGGACGCGTGAAAAGATTGACCTTGCCCCAACCATTAAGCAAGTCACGAATGAGCAGCGTTTTATCTACATAATAGAAGCCCTGTGTACGAATTTCCTCGAAGTTCTCTATGCCTAACGGCAGTTTCCTCGCCTCCATACAGCGGCCTCCTTTCGGCTGACCTTGATTTCACTCTAAACCCCCATCTTCAGTATACCATTTCTGCGCGCCTCTATCAAGCAAAAACGGAGAAATTCGGCGCGCTCTGAAACGACGCAGGTTCTGTTCCCATCCATATGCCCTGTAAGCCCATTCGTACCGCGAGGATTGCTTCGACCTGTCTTTGACACTTCCCTGTCCCACGCGTTTAAAAATCCCTCTGAATCCGTCCCATCCCTGCAAAGCCAACGCGAAAAGAGCTGAAAACCAGCGCAAAACATGGTATACTGAGGCGTAATACCAATTCGAATCCTTAACGCGATACAGATTGTGGTGGATTCTTCCCCTCTCGCTAAGTCCGAAAACCGCAGGACTAGCAGCGCTAATTCAAGGTTTACGGACAACGCGAGAGGGGAGGAAGCCGACGCAAGTTGTGTTGCGTTAAGGGTTTGGATTGGTATCAAACCTGCGAGAGCATTCTGGCAAAACGCTGCGATATTGCCGCCCTTATCGAGCAGCAGACCGCATCGCGGGCGGAGATGGAAATTGTGGCGGAGCTGATGCAACGATGCATTCTCACCAACGCGCAGGTGGCGCAGGATCAGGCGGAATACCAGCGGCAATATGCCGAATATGAAGCCCGGTATGATCGGGCCAAGGCCCGGCTTGCCGAGGCGGAGGCCCGGCGCGAGGCCATGACCGCCAAGCGCGGCCGGATCATGGCCTATCTGGACGCGCTCAAGGGGAAAGACCTGATTTCCGGCTTCGACGAGGCGCTGTGGTATGGCACGGTGGAGCAGGCGCGGGTTAAGCCGGACGGCAGAATCGCGTTTATCTTTAGGGATGGAGCACGGATTGAAATTTGAGAGAATGGCGGGGGCGCGCTTCAAAGGCGGCTTATAAAGGATACAGGGGCAACCTAAAACTGTACGGGAAAAGGCGTTGAATTGGCTTGCCTTTCGCGCCAGGATATGGTATGATAATTATGGGAAATGATAACGAGAGGGCGGTTGACAGGCACGTGCTGACACGCTATACTTTTGGCAGGCAGGCAGGCAG
>JAUNBY010000382.1 GCA_030526935.1 Clostridia bacterium | reverse complement strand
CCGCAATCACTCAACCGTCGCCGGATTTTCATCGACCTTCCACGGCAAGCCCCAGCGGTTGAGGGCGTCCATGAACGGATCGGGGTCGAACTGTTCGAGGTTGTATACGCCGGGCTTTTGCCATTTGCCCTGGGCTACGAGCATGGCACCTATCATCGCGGGGACGCCCGTGGTATAGGATATGGCCTGGCTTCCTACCTCGCGGTAGCATTCCTGATGGTCGCAGACGTTGTAGATATATATGGTCTTCTTCTTTCCGTCATTCAGACCCGTGAATATGCAGCCTATATTGGTCTTGCCCACCGTGCGGGGGCCTAACGACGCGGGATCGGGAAGCAGCGCCTTTAAAAACTGTATGGGGACGATTTGCTGTCCGTTGAACTCGACGGGCGTCGTCGAGAGCATTCCAACGTTTTCGAGGCAGCGCATATGCGTGAGATAGCTTTGACCGAATGTCATGAAAAAGCGTATGCGGCGAACGCCGGGGATGTTTTTGGCGAGCGACTCTATCTCCTCGTGATGCAGAAGGTACATGTCCTTCTTTCCGACCTCGGCGAAATCGTATTCGCGATGTATGCTCATCGCGGGTATCTCTATCCAGCGCCCGTCCTCCCAGTAGGAGCCGGGAGCCGATACCTCGCGCAGGTTTATCTCGGGGTTGAAGTTCGTCGCGAAGGGATAGCCGTGATCGCCGCCGTTGCAGTCGAGTATGTCTATGGTTTCGATGGTATCGAAATAGTGCTTGAGCGCGTAAGCCGAGAATACGCTCGTCACGCCCGGGTCGAAGCCGCTTCCCAGAAGCGCGGTCAGCCCCGATTTTTTGAACTTCTCGTCATACGCCCATTGCCACGAATAGTCGAAAAAGGCGGTGAAGCCCAGTTCCTTGCAGCGCTTTTCGTATATCTCGCGCCAGGCGGGGTCGTTCGTGTCCTCGCACTCGTAGTTGGCGGTGTCTATATAGTGAACGCCCGCCTCGAGGCACGCGTCCATTATCGCCAGATCCTGATAGGGCAAGGCGACGTTCAGTACCGCGTCCGGAGCGTATGAACGCATAAGCGCCGCGAGCGCTGCGACGTCCATGGCGTCTATTTGAGCGGTCTGGATTTTCGTCGCGGTCTTTCCCTCGAGTTGCTCCTTGATAGCGTCGCATTTGGACTTCGTGCGGCTGGCGATCATTATGTCCGTGAAAACCTCGCTGTTTTGGCAGCACTTGTGTATGGCGACCGATGCCACTCCTCCGCAGCCTATGATTAATAGCTTAGCCATATTTTCCTCCTTTATTTCCCCGCGATATTTTCCGCGTCGATCAACAGATCCTCGACGTATTTGGGCAGCATGAAAGCGCCCAGATGAAGGTTTGTGGTATAATACCACGTCTTAAGCCCCAGCGCGTTCCATTTATCGGGCTTGAAGTCGTTTATGGGATGATAGCGCTTGGAGGCGAAGCCGAACGTCCAATACCCCGACGGGCAGGTGGGTATGTGCGCCTGATAGACGCGGCTTATGGGGAAGCTCTGGTAGACCTTGCGGTGCATGGCGCGAAACGCGGTCTCGTCCTCGTCGAAGAAGGGGCTTCCGTGCTGGTAGACCATTATGCCGTCTTCCCTGAGCGCCCTGTAGCAGCTTCCGTAAAACTCCTTGGTGAAAAGCCCCTCGGTGTGCCCGAACGGATCGGTGGAGTCGTTTATAATCAAATCGTATTCGGCGTACTTTCCGCGCAGATACCTCAATCCGTCGCGGTGGATTATGCTGACGCGCTCGTCCTCGAAACCTTTAACCGCCTCGGGGAAGTACTCGCGGCAGATTTTAACCAGCACTTCGTCCGGCTCCACGACCTCTATGGACTCTATGCCCTCGTACGCTATAAGTTCGCGCGCCACGCCCCCGTCGCCTCCGCCTATTATAAGCACGCGCTTTACGTCGGGATTGACGGCCATGGGGACGTGAACGACCATTTCGTTATAGACGAACTCGTCGGATTCGGAGAATATCACGTCCCCGTCCTGCGTGAGAAAGCGGCCGTATTGAGGGGACTCGAACACGTCTATCTGCTGATATTCGCTCTTTACCGAGCACAGTTGCCGGCTTACGCTTATGCTCGTCTTTCCGTTATCGGTATGAAGCCATATTTCCAAGGCCCCTCACTCCTTTATCACCTGTATGTACTCAGCTTCCGGGTCGGCGGTTCCCTGAAGGGAGCAGCCTTTTTCCTTAGCGAACAATATATGCTCGATTATATCCGACGTCAGCCTCTCGCCGGGGGCGACTATGGGTATCCCCGGCGGATAGCACATCACAAACTCCCCGCTCACGCGCCCGGCGCACTCGCGTATGGGCAGCGACTCCTTGTCGGCGTAAAACGGCCTTTGCGGGGAATATACCACTTCCGGCTGCACGAAGTCGGCGAAGGCGAGCCCCGAGGCGTCCCTCTGGTAGAGCCTCTTTATGTCCTCCAGGGCGCCTACGAGCCTTTCTATGTCCTGAAAGCGGTCGCCTATGGAAATATAGGCCAGTATATTTCCTATGTCGCCGAATTCGATCTGTATGTCGTACTCGTCGCGGAGAAGGTCGTAGACTTCGATTCCAGTAAGGCCGATGTCGCGGGTATAGACCGCGAGCTTCGTTACGTCGAAATCCGCGACCGCCCTGCCGTCCACCAGCTCCCGTCCGTAGGCGTACAGACCGCCTATGCCATTTATCTCCCCCCGGGCGTACTCGGCCATGCGGCTGACCTTGGAGAAAGACTCGCGCCCGCGAAGCGCGAGGTTGCGCCGGGATATGTCCAGGCTCGACAAAAGCAGATAGGAGGCGCTTGTGGTCTGGGTGAGGTTTATGATATTGCGCACGTGGCCGGGATCCATGTCCGGGCCTAAGAGCAGCATGGAACTTTGAGTGAGACTGCCGCCCGACTTGTGCATGGACACCGCCGCCATGTCCGCCCCCGCGTGTATGGCGCTGACGGGCAGATCCTCGCCGAAATATAGGTGCGTGCCAT
>JAUNBY010000381.1 GCA_030526935.1 Clostridia bacterium | reverse complement strand
TGTACTGCATGTCTATATATCTGGTGTCAAGGTCATATATCCACATTCCGATCTTACCGTAGCGCATTACGGCTTCAAGTTCCTGCCTTTTTTCCTCCAACTGTTCCTGCATACGGCTGGCGGCAGTCAAATCGTTATAGGTTGCGTATACAAGCGTTTCATCGCCGTTTTTCAGGAAGTTGGCCTGCAACTCTATCCACATATACTCCTTGCGCACAGCGTTCCAGCAACGATACCTGTAGTAGCATCCCCGTTTGCCGAGCCCGGCATCATCTGTAAGCTGATTAAACAACCGCGGCAGGTCGTCGGGATGAACGCAGTGAAAGAAGGCGTCGCTGTCTTTGATTTGCAAAAGCCTGTCAGTGTCCAGGCCAAGCTGTTTTCCTATGGCGGAACTGAAGAACAGCGGTATAATCTTCCCGTCCTTAACGGAAAAAAGGCTTAGTCCCGCCGGAATATTATCGAGCAGTTCCTGCCGCTGTTTTTGCAGCTTGTGTTCTTTAGTCACATCCCTGCTGTAAATAATCGCGATATCGCGATTGTTCCAGATACGTTTCTGGACTTGAATGCTCAACACCCTGTCTTTATTTATATGAACTATACCATCGCCCGCGTTTGCGGGATTGCGCCAGCAGTGGGCGCAGGGAGCGCCATTCTCATAAAAGACTTCATGGCAGGTTTTTCCCGCTATATCGGTTTTGACGACGCCGTGCATTTTCAGGCTGGCTTCGTTGGCGTAATAAAGCTCGTCGGTCTTTTCGTCTATTACGTACACTCCTATATACTCCGAATCCAGCATTTGCAGCTGAAGCTCGTTCTGAATGGATAACGGCATGAAAATGATGCGAACCAGGGGACGGCCGCAGTCGCTTCCCAATCTCGATATCATGCCCGTAACCCAGGTAAACCCGCCGTCTTTGTCCAGCAGGCGAAAGTGTTCCGTCACAACGATATCTTCTTTTATACTTTTGGCTATTGCTTCCCTGATAAATTTCTGATCCGGTGGATAGACGGAGTCCATGGCGTCCTTATTGTCGTATATACGTTTATATTCCTCATCGCTGTAATGGGCGATTCTTGTAATGTCGTCGCTTGCGCGAATGAGCTTAAGCGTCGCGTTCTGTTCCACGCGGTAAAGGGCGACCCTCGCCTCCAACCCGTCCAGAAGATTGTTAAGCAGGTTGCCGCGCTCCCTTTCCGTCGATATATCGTAACACACGGACATTATAGCCGCCCTGCCGTCCGGCGCCGTTATCTTTTCGCCTATGTCATGCACCCATATGTAACTTCCGTCCTTTTTGCGCATGCGGTACTCCACCGTATACCGGTTGCCGCCGGCGAGTTGCCGGTAGACCTCGCGACCCACCTGAGCTCTGTCGTCCGGATGCATACACCCGTCGATGAAGCCGCCGTTGTCCCTGACAAACTCATCCTCCGTGGCATAGCCCAGCGTGTGGAGCATTCTCTCGTCGATAAAATAAAAGGGGAAGCCCTCCTCCATGTATCCGCCCATCATGCCGCCATGAACGGTATCGGCCAGGAATTGACGGCGCGCGTTCACTCGTTGTTCTTTTTGTCTTTCGTCGAAAAAGCAATAATGGAACATATGATTATGCTTGACGGAATAAAGAGCCTTATCGGCGGACAGGTATAAATCGATCAGGCTGTCGGCGTCCTTTGGATATTCCGCGATGCCAATGCTGACGGTAAGGGATACGCCATCCGCGTCGGGTACCGCCGCGTTGTCGATGATTAGTTTAGCCAGCGATTCGGCGCCGGCGCGATCAATCCCGTGAATCAATATCGCGAATTCGTCGCCGCCCATGCGCCCGCAAAGGGCGTCGCAGCCCTCTTTTTCCATAATATGCGAAAGCAGTTTACCAAAGCGGGCGAGGCTGTTATCGCCCGCTATATGGCCGAAGGTATCGTTTATATTCTTAAAATAGTCCAGATCAATCAGCAGTAGGAAAGCCTCTCGCGGATGCAAAAGCGCCTCGCCGCCAAGCTGCATGAAAGCGCCGTGATTCAAAATCCCGGTCAGAGAGTCGGTGTCGGCTTTCTTTTTCAGTTCCATTTCGTGGCTTACGTCGGTGGAAACGCCTACGGCAATATCCGGATGCCCGTTTTCATCGAATATCATAGTATAGCGGACATGCTCGTACCAATAACCGGATCTATCCGCGGTCTGTACGCGAAAAATGCCCTCTACGTACTCGTCTCCCGCAAAAAGCCTCTCGTACATTTCGCAAAAAGCTTTCGAGGAATCGGGATGGACATAACCGCAATTTACCAGATAATCGGGAACATCGTCGATAACCTGGTCAAATCCGTGCATCTGTATGGACTTTCCGGAATGTATAATTCGCCGTGTTTTTACGTGGTAATCCCATGTGCTGACCGATGTGTTGCGGCAAATCAGTTCCAAACGTTTTTGCGCCTTATGAAGCGCGAGGACTGCGTCGTTTTGCTCGTCCCGCGGGTAATCGGATTGCGCGTGTCCGTTTTCGCGACCCGTTTCAATATTCTCCATATTTGTCATTTGTCCTCCTTCGGCGGTGAACAAATAATCTGAAAACAGCGTGAAACGCAGTGCGTCGGAGATTTCTGATTATCTTCGCCGTCGGCAAGGCTATTATACATCTTACCGCGCGCTGTGTCAAGGCGACCGACGCGCAGGAAGTGTAAACTGAATTAAGTTGAGCAAACAAGACAAACCGCCGGGTAGTCGCAATTCACGAGCTATTCACACGTCGGGCGCATTGGCGTCGCAGCGTCCCACCCTTTTCTCGCCCGCAGGCGAAGGACGGGGCGCCAATGGGCAAAGCCCCTTGGCAGGGGTTTTTAGGGCAATGTCATCAACCCAAGCAAGTTAACCCATCTGTCACGGAACTTCGCGCGGTCTGAGGCCATCCGGAGGAACCTCTCCGTTAGTGTTATGCCCTACTGCCGCGAGAGGAACCTCTCCGTCAGGGCTTCGCCCTGCCACCTCTCCTTACAGGAGA
>JAUNBY010000380.1 GCA_030526935.1 Clostridia bacterium | reverse complement strand
GATCCGCTTACATAATTCTGATTGTACATAAAGCGGTTGGCCATTTCACCCACGGCATACAGGCCTTGAATCACGCCGCCGTCCTCGCCAAGAACCTGATAGTATTCATTGGTTTTCACGCCACCAATGGTGCCTACGGACACGGGAACGAAGCGCACCAGATAATACGGGCCTTCCTCGGCGATGGGGAACAGATGCGATGCATCCTTTCCAAAGTCTGTATCCACACCGCTGTGTGCTAGCTCGTCATACCTGGCAACCGTGGCCTGAAGCGTTCCCGCGTCCATGCCTGCGGCAAGGGCCAAGTCCCCGATGGTATCGGCCTTGAACACCTCTCCAATTTCGATACCCGAATCAAGGATTTCGTTCAATTCCGGCTCAAGTCCCTCATAAAGCGTATAGTAGGGAGCCTGGTTGTAGTAAGGCAAATCGATGCATTGTACGGCGTAATGCGAGCTTTCATCCATGAAGCGGTTGCCCTGGGCGTCCACCACCAGACGATCCGCCGAGATTTCGGGGTCTTTCAATCCCACGGTATCCAGGAACTTGAGGAACATGGAATTGTGCTCAATCAGTTCCGTGGAGGGGGAAATGAAGGTGGGGATGATCCAGTTGTCCTCATAGACGGCAGCGCCAACGGCGATGGCCATGTCCATTCCGTCGCCGGTGTTGCCCGAAACACTCATGTCGAAGTAGCCCACGCGCGTAAAGTCCGGTACATAGGCTTCCATGTACGTCTCGTTTGCGCCAAAGCCACCACACGCCAGAATAACGCTCTTGGCGGAAATGATATAGTCGCAGTCCGGTCCGGAAGCCTTGGCACCTGTGACCACACCGTTTTCTGCAATCAGCTCGGTGGCTGGCGTTTCCAGGTACAGGCGCGCACCGTTGGCGGTCATGTTCTTTTCAAGCAGCCTTATCAGCTTTGCGGCGCCCGTTCCGCCGCCCTCATCCTCCGCGACATCCACGTTTAGGGTATCCATTCCAACATAGTCGCGGATCCATTGGGGGTTCTGGTAGAAATACGACCCTTGGTTTTCAATCCAATCGATGGTTTCCATGCTTTCTACGAACATGATTTCTACGCGGTCATAGTCCGGATAGATGGATTCCTTACCGGCATAGTCCATCTTCGTCCGCCACCGGCCAATGGCGTCCTCAAGCGTATCCTCAAAATCGGAATCGTGATACTCCTGGTTCTCTTCAACCTCCACCACCATGAAAACGCCTTCGGACGCCTTTGCGCTGCCGCCCGTGGAAGCCAGCTTTTCAAGCACGATCACGTCTGCTCCCGCGCCGCTGGCAGCCGTTGCCGCCATCAGACCGGATAGGCCGGAGCCTACCACCAGCACGTCGCATGTCAGCTGTTCCGTTGTTCTTTCTGCGGTATCCTCCGCCTGAACCGCCTTGAGCGCCTCCACATCTCCGCCGGCTTGCGAAACGCAGTTTTCCACAGCTGTCAGGATTGCGACGCTTGTATTCGTCGCACCGGCGATGGCGTCCACAGCCAAGCTCTGCCTTTCCACAATCGCCGCGGGAATGCGCTCAAAGGCGGGTTCACAGATCCCGGCAGTTTCGTTGTGAGAAACGATTTCAATGGATGCGATGGCGTCCTCCGTAAAGGTGACGGATACGGTGACATCGCCGTTGTTGCCGGACGCAGCCGCCGAATAGCTGCCGGGAGCGTAGGCTTGCGCAAGCGCTGCGGTGTTTGCCGCAAGCAGCATCAGCGCCAGTAGAATAGCGAGACCTTTTTTCACGATGGTATCCCCCTTTGAAATTGTTTGTGCATGATGTTCTGTTTGTGTATCCTTCATGCTTTTTTTGATTATATCAGATCTGTGCTTGTTTTGAATCGTGCGCGGTGCGAGAAAAAAACGCCCGCGATTGTGCATAAAGCACAGCCACGGACGAATGGCCTTTTGCCTCCTTCTTTATAAAAGCGCGTTTTGGCGCAGAAAGCCCTCGATCTCCAAGGAAAGCGCGAGCCGAGCGTATGCCTCGCCATCGTTCAAATCAAGCCCCGTGAGCTCAACGATTTTTTCTAGCCGGTAGCGCAGCGTGTTTCGATGGATGAAGAGCTTTTCAGAAGCTTCGATCATGTTCATTCGGTTTTGAATGTAAATATGGAGCGTGTGAACAAGGTTCGTGTTCCGTTCCCTGTCGTATGTGGCCAGCAAACGAATTTCTGGAAAAACGTAAGGTTCCAAATCCAGCTTTTCTTTGACGGCGTTTAGAAAACAGGAAACGAACCATTCCCGATAGCGCAAAAGCTCATCCGCCTTGGGCAACGCCCTTCCGGCTTTCAGCGCGTCGCATGCCTGATGATAGTGCTCCTTGACATTGGAGATGTCTGAAAACCAGTCGCTCATCCCCGCGCGAACGTTGTTTTCCTTCAAAAGAGCTCGCAACACTTCCTCGCGCGCCTCATTCCGCTTCTTGTGAGAACCCATCAAAACGATCATCTCATCTCCTGCGCAAAAGGCCAAGCTACCGCCGATCCGTGATTCTATATGCCTCTGAAGCGCATTAAGCGACGTGCCTGTCCAGCGCCCGCAAGCATCGGGCGCAATGACGATGACATGATAATAGGGGCTTATGGGCCCCTGAAACACCGGATATAATTCGGCAAAGGCTGATGAATCCACAATGTTGTGGATGATGTGATTGTATAACAAATCCTTGCAAGGCAGAGTGCTTTTTATCAGACCGGCGTGGTTTGTGCTTAAAAGCACCGCGCACGCCTTGGCCAGCGCGTCCACCGCGTGCAAATCCTCATCCTCAAAGGACTTTTGGATTTCAAAGGCGGCAACATGTGCGCACAGCGTGCCGTTGCTCATGACCGGCGCAAGAATCCTGCGCATGTTTTTTGCGTAATGCGTGTCAATGATGAAGGGCTTCCTTGCTTTTCCCGTCATCTCAAGCGTTTCCGTGATGCGGTATTTGACGATGTAATCATAGCTGCAGTGATTGTTCCGGAGCAAATCCTGCAGCGCGTCGTCAGGATACG
>JAUNBY010000379.1:2568-3029 GCA_030526935.1 Clostridia bacterium | reverse complement strand
CGCAAGGGAACTTGTGACCCGAAAAAAGCAGAATATCGGTCTGATACTCATGACTTACGACCAGTACAATACCCGCCGCAATACGCTCGAGGGCGGCGAGGAAATTATGTACGAGGAGTATATCAACGGAATCGCGCGGGTGATCGCGGGAAGCGGATACGGTCTTTTGATCGAGTATTTCTGCTACATACCGGGAGCAAAAACGCTTCCGTCAATCGTAAAGGAAAACCGCGTGGCGGGCGTTATAGTCGCAGGTTCGATATACACAGACGAGTTTATAGATTTGCTCAAACGCGAGCTTGACGTGGTTACGATCGGCTGCTACAGTCAGAAAGCCGATTTTATAGTCAACGATTATCTCGATTCGATGCGTGCGGCGGTCGGCTATCTTACCGAGATGGGGCACAGAAAAATCGCCTATGTAAGCGGCGACGTCGTCACTTACGCCTATCCTTTGAAAC
>JAUNBY010000379.1:0-2558 GCA_030526935.1 Clostridia bacterium | reverse complement strand
TGGGATATAAGATGGGGCTTGAGGCGGCGGGCATAGAATACGACGGGGAATTGGTGCTGCCGTGCCACTATAGGGCGAAAGAGGGATATGACGCAACGGAGAAAATCTGCGCCATGCCCCCCGAAAAGCGCCCTACAGCCATTTTCTTTGCACAGGATTTGTTGGCTGCGGGCGGCTACAGGTATTTTTACGAGCACGGTTTTCGCGTTCCCGAGGATTTTTCGCTGATGGGCTACGAGAATCTCAGTCTGTCGGTGTACATGAATCCGAGACTGTCGACAGTCGATTGGAAAAAGAGTATAATGACCGAGAAGGCTTGCAGTATGCTTCTCGACAGGCTTAAAAAACCCCGCTCCGAGAACGGCGGCGTGGTCGTACCGTGCGACATCATTCGCCGCGAATCAGTGTTAAATATCAACTGACGGCATAAATGCATGCGTTTTCGTTTTCTGGAAAATCGTAACGATACGATTTTGATGTGCGATTCTAATTTTGCCGTCGCCGGCGATGCTGCAGGTCGCCGGTGACAGCTCGGAATACCGGATATATTATTATAAGGAGGATAATCCCAATGCGTAAACTGCTATCCGCGCTGATTTGCCTTTGCCTGGTGGCAACTTGCATGGTTCCCGTTGCTATGGCTTCGGAGGAAGTCAACCTGACCATGTGGACCTTTCTTGACGTGAACGCCGACAACGGTCGCTCCCGCGTACTCAAGGAGCTCATTTCCCGCTTCGAAGCCGCCAATCCCGGCGTTCATATCGAAGTGCAAACTCAGGAGTGATCAACCATGTCGGCTAAGGTTATCGCCGGTCACGTCGCCGGAACCTGCCCCGACATATTCATGATCAACATGGCTAATCTCGGCGAAGCCATAGCCTCGGGCTGCATGGAACCGCTTGAGAACTTGTTCTACCAGAACTGGACCGAAGAGCAGAAAGCCGACATCGGAAGCGAGCTTTTTGCTGCCGGAACCGACGGTACATATCACTACGAAGTGCCGCTTTTCTCGGGCTGCTTCGGTATAATGTACCGCATAGACCTCTTTGAGGAGTTCGGCATCAAGGTCGAGGATATAAAGACTTGGGACGACCTGGCACAAGTCGCGCAGAAGCTTACCTACGTAAACGACGAAGGACTTCAGGTTTACGGCTACGGCGTTGGTTACAGCACCGAAGTAACCGACCCTCACGGCGTGCTTCCCACGGTGCTTTTCAGCCAGCCCGGTTCCATATTCACTGAAGCGGGCGAGCCTAACAACTGGGAAGGCGAGCAAGGACAGAAGGGTCTTCAGTACCAGATCGACCTCATCGACAAGTATAATGTCATGCCCGCCAGCGCCATAGCGCTTACGAGCGAAGAAATCTATAATATGTTCGAAGCCGGCCAGTTCGCCATGATCTCCGGCGGTTCCATTCGCGTGCCTACCGTAAAGAGCCTCACCGCGTTCGACCCTGATAACGTTGGTTTCATGGCTTATCCACAGTGGAACGAAGGTCAGCCTCACTCTATCGCCAATGCCTACGCGTGGAACACCGCCGTGTGGTCGGGAAGCGCTCATAAGGCCGAAGCCGGCAAATTCCTCGAGTACATCGTCTCTCCTGAGGCAGACGAGCTCTGGGTGCGAGAGGCCGCTCAGATACCCATTTTGTCCTCCACTTATGCCAAGTGCGCCGATGTTATCGACACCGCCGCTAACAGCTGGATGAAGACCGCGCAGTATATCTATAACAACAGCGCGCTGGTGTTCGCAGGCGCTTACAGCATCACGGGCTTCGCGCTCGATTTGCAAAACGCTATGATCTACGCTTATTCCGACGGCTACACTGTGCCTGAGGCCTTGCAGCAGGCCAGTCAAGACTTTATCGACCGCAACGTGGGAAGGTAAATTTGTTCGCCGCGGGCGCGGACGCAAAACATCCGCGCCCGTTAAAGGAGTGACGGTCTAATGGAAATCACCGCGCACGGAAGCGGCGGGAACAAGAGAATGAAAAAGCTCTTTCCCTATATGCTTTTGACGCCAACGCTGATACTGATATTTGTTTTTCTGCTTGTTCCTCTGGGTTTCGCGATATTTTGCAGCCTTTACCGCTGCGATTACATGCAGTTTTCCCGATTCGTTGGACTGGGCAACTATCTGGACGTGTTGACTGATAAGAATATTATAAACTCGATCGGGCGCTCGTTTTACATATCGGGGCTAAGCCTGGTAATAGCTCTGGCGCTTGGAATGTTTCTGGCGCTCTGGATAAACGCCGCGAGCGGAAAATTCGCCTACACGCTTCAGATCGCCACGTTGATACCGTGGGTAACGTCGATGATCGTGGCGGCTATGCTCTGGAAATGGATTTTTCAGGACGATACAGGTCTTTTGAATTATTTTCTGTCTAAAATGGGGTTTAACAAGGTCGGCTTTCTTACCGACAGGAGCGTGGCTATATACACGCTGATATTCGTTATGACATGGCGCGTGGTCGGCTACGTAATGGTTCAGCTTCTCGCGGGACTCAAATCGATACCCGTCGAGTATGAGGAAGCCGCGCAGATTGACGGCGCCA
>JAUNBY010000378.1 GCA_030526935.1 Clostridia bacterium | reverse complement strand
TTTTTACGTCGTTCAGGGCGTTAGACGTAAAACAACGAACTGCATCAAAGAGGGGGGCGAACCTCACCCGGCGCCTACGGGCGCCACCTTCCCCAGAGGGGAAGGCAGGGGCGTCAACTCTATTATTTTTGGAGGTAATATCATGGCGGAAGAAATCATCAGGACATCGGCTCTCATGCCGCTTTGTTTGCAGCGTTTTGCTGGCGAATCGGGCGACGGGGAAGAAGAGACCACCGGGGGAAAGCCCGGCGAAACTGCCGGACAGGGGCGCGGGGAATCAACCGAAAAGGTCTACACCGGGGATGAAGTACAAAAGCTCGTGCAGTCGGAGGCCGACAAGCGCGTAACTCAGGCGTTGGCCAAGCAAAAGCGCGAGTACGAGAAGAAAATGTCGCTCACTCAGCTTGACGGTCAGGCGAGGCAGGACGCCGAGCGCGACATGAAGATAGCGGAGTACGAAGAACAGATAAGGACGTTTAAGCTTGAGAAGAACAAATCCGACCTCAAGGCGGTTTTAGCCACGCGGGGGCTTCCCGTGGAGTTGGCGGACGTTATCGAGGTTGGAGAGGACGCGCAGAAGATACAGGGGCGCGTGGACGTGCTCGACAAGGCGTTTAGAGCGGCGGTTCAGGCCGAGGTCAAGTCGCGCCTCACCGCGACGAAACCAAAGGTCGGCTCGTCGGAACCCGCGACCATCACGCGCGAGGATTTCAGGCGCATGACGGTCAGCCAACAGGCGGAACTATACGCAAAAAGTCCCGAGGTCTACAAGAAATTGACTTCGGGCGAATAACGAATAACGGAGGGAATTTAAATGGCTAATATCAGATATGAGAATTTTATACTCGAAAACAAGCTCAAGGAGCAACTTGACACGAAGCTCAGTATGCTCGACTTCGTGACCGTGGACAGCGAACTTTCCGCCAACGCGGGCATGACCAAGAAGGTCAACGTATACGCCGCGACGGGGCGCGCCGAGGACGTTGCCGAGGGCGAGGGGAATACCCAGTCCATCGAGATGAGCTACACCCAGAAGGAATACATCGTCGGCACTACTCAGGCGAGGTTCATCTACACCGACGAAGACGCCATGACGGATCCCTATCTCGTGGACGCGGGCGTACAGAAAATGACCGAGGCGCACGTCAACGCCCTCAACGCCAAGGTGAACAACGAATACTGGAACGCCAGCCGCTATAAGGCGTATACCAAGGGAACCGACACCGTGAACTTTGACATGTTCGTCGACGCCATAGCGCTTCTCAACAAGGAGCGCGACGAGGACGCGGCGCTTTTCGCGCTTTGCAACGCGAAGATGAAGGCCGTGCTGCGCAAGGGCCTCAAGGACGACCTCAAGTACGTCGAGGGGTATTCCCGCACGGGCTACATAGGCCACATTTGCGGCATCCCCATCACCATCGACAACGGCATACCCGACGACTGCGTGGTAATCGCGTCGAAAAACGCCGTCAAGTACTTCTACAAGAAGGGCATGGAGGTCGAGCAGGACAGGGATCAGAACCTTAGAAAGAACATCGTCTACAGCCGCCGCGTGGGGCTTGTGGCGTTTGTGGACGAGAGCGAGTGCGCCATAATCGCGCCCTCGACGACCGCGCCCACCATCACCACCGCATCTATCGCCGCCGGAAGCGACAGGGCATTCGCGGGCGCCTGCGCATCGGGCGCGAGGGTCGAGGTGCTTGTAAACGGCGTCAAGGCGGGCGAGGCCACAGTGAGCGGAACTTCGTGGAGCTATACCATCCCCACCGCCACCGCGGGCGAGGTGTATTCAGTCGTGCAGTACGTGAAGGGCTACGCGTCCGCCGCCAACGCGTCGGCCTCAAATAAGACCGTATCCTGATGACCGCCATCGACGCGGCGCGGACGCTGGCGGGCGTTATCCCGGAGAGCGGCAAGGACGCGATATTGCAGCTTTGCGTGGATAACGCGGGGGCTGAGTTTCGCGCCTACTGCAACCGCGACGACGCGCCCGACGACGCGCAATTCCTCATAGCGCAAATCGCGGTATTGCGCTATAACGCCATAGGCGCGGAGGGGCTGCAAAGCCAGTCCTTCAGCGGGACGAGCGAAGTCTATCAGCAGGATTATCCCGCGCATATAAAGGCCGCGCTGGGGCGGTACAGAAAGGCGGCGTTTATATGATAAGGCGCATGGTCGCGGCTGCGCTGGGTAAAAGAGGCGTAGTCCGCGACGACTGGGGCGAACAGATAGAACAGTGGACGGATGAACCGTCGCCCGTCGATATAGCCATATCCGCGTCGGCGGGCGGGATTGAATCCGCGAATAACGTGCTGTCCATAAATTCCACGCACACAGGGGTTACCCGCGACGAAAGGCCGCAACCCGGCGACAGGATCACGGCGGAAGGACGCGCGTACAAGGTCGATTACGCGATGGACGGCAGAATATACCGGCAATTGTTTTTGTCGGCTTGCGAGGATGTGTAAGAATGGTACGGGTAAGCGTGGACGCGTCGCAGCTTAACGCGGCGCTCGACCAGATCAGACGGCAGATGCCCGAAAAGCTCGGCAAGGCCATTAAAGACGCGTGTCTGGACATCGAAGGGCGGGCGGTCGATTACTGCCCCATAGACGACGGACTTTTAAGCGGCTCCATAACCTCCGACGTGCGAACGGACGGAGGTTTTGTTTACGGGCGCGTGGGCACCAATATCGAATACGCGCCCTACGTACACGAGGGCACGGGCATATACGCCCGGGGCGGAAACGGCAGGCAGGATGTGCCGTGGGCATACAAAGACGAGAGCACGGGCGAACTTATCTGGACGAAGGGCAATAAGCCGCAGCCCTTCCTCGAACAGGCCGTAAACGAAGCGACGCCGGGGCTGTTGGAGCATTTCAGGAACATACTGGAGGGCGGTTGACGTGAAGCGGATCGCGGCGGCTCTCGCGGAAGTATGCGCGCACACCTATCCGGAGAGAACGGATTATCTGGGCGATTGCGTGCTCTACTCGTTCAATACCACGTCGAGCGATAAGGTCGTGGAGCGCGTAAGGCT
>JAUNBY010000021.1 GCA_030526935.1 Clostridia bacterium | reverse complement strand
TAAGCGTATATACCGCCATTATCAAAGCCGCCGCGATTGCCGAGACCGCGACGGTTGGATATAATATCTGCGCAAAGTTGGCCGGGGATATGTAACTTATGCCGACGGATTTGAATCCTATATTTATAAGCCATAGGCAAAACGGAATGATGACGGTCGCGCCGAACGCTTTATACACCGCTTCGAATATTAAAAGCGTCATGCTTCGTCCCTTTATGAGATTTTTCGCCTCGCGATCCACGCTCATCACCTCGAACGTATTATACATAATCACAGCCATAATAGCAAGTGAAAGATAGCGCGCAGGCGTTTTCGACAGCCCGAAATTTGACGGTTTAGAAGGCAAAAAATTCATATATCATAGAATTGAGGGGGTATTTTCTCGATTACGGCATTTTTTATTTGTTAGATTTTCAAAATTTATAGAAATGAGCCTGTTTGGGTATTGCAATTTACTCGACCGGACGCTATAATAATACACATACTCGATAATATCAATTTTGTAGAAGGAGAAAGAGATTTATGAAGAAAGTATTCGCTTTGGCACTCGTTTTCGCCCTCATGGCCGCCGTTCCCGCGAGCGCGGTAGAGTATCTGTATATTGCGACGGGAGGAACCTCCGGCACTTATTACGCTCTCGGCGGCGAGATCGCCAACCTGCTCGCGAATAACATCGAAGACGTTGACGTCAACGCTCCCTCCACCGGCGCTTCCGCCGAGAACATCCGCCTTATCAACGCCGGAGACGCCGAACTCGCGATAGTGCAAAACGACGTGGCCGACTACGCCTATAACGGAACCAACGCCTTCGAGGGCCAGCAGATACAGACCTTCTCGGCGGTAAGTTCCATGTACAACGAACTTGTGCAGCTTGTCGCCCACACCGACGCCAATATCACCTCTATCGCCGACCTTAAGGGCAAGCGCGTATCCATCGGCGCGGCGGGTTCCGGCGTGTACTTCAACGCCATGCAGTATCTTGAGATCGCGGGTCTGACGCTTGACGACATCGACGAGCAGTATCTGTCCTTCGCCGAGTCCTCCGACGCCATAAAGAACCGCCAGATAGACGCCGCGTTCATAACCGCCGGCGTTCCCAACGCCGCCATTCAGGAACTGGGCGCGACCAGCTCCATCGACATAATCAACCTCGACGACGAGACCATCAACGCCCTTATCGAAGCCTATCCCTTCTATGCGAAGGCGGTCATCCCCGCGGGCACCTATCCCAATCAGGAAGCGGACGCCAACGTAGTGGCCATTCGCGCGATGCTTATCTGCAAAAACGACCTGAGCGAGGATTTGGTATACAATATCGTCAAGACCCTCTATGAGAAGAAGGACGAGATTTCTCACTCCAAAGCCGCCGAGATACATCTCGAAGAAGCGCTTCTGGGCGTGTCCGTACCCGTACATCCTGGCGCCGCGCGCTACTATGAAGAGGTTGGCGTAAACTAAATGCGTCATTGGCTCATATTGCCAATTACTATAACGCTTTTAACGGCACTGGCGTGCTGCCCGACAGGGCAGCGCGTCGTGCTGATTGACCGCGAAGGGGAAATACTCTATAGCGCCCATGTCCCCGAAGGGGAATATGTGTGGCTTTTATACACGCATTCGTTCAACAAAGGACTGGTCGAGGACGGCTATGAGCTTGTGGACGGAAAAATCATACTGCGCTCGACTCGCGTTCGCCAGTACGGGGCGGGTATACCCGAGCCTGAACCCGGTCAGGTGTTTTCGGTTCACGACGGATACTATCAGATAGACGGATTCGACATTGAATTAGACACGCAATGGACGTTTGTGGGGAGAATAGCCGACCACAGGCTGCGAGTCGGCGAGGACGGAGAAATCGTCCACTACGACCAGCTGGCATCTCCCGGAACCCCCGTCGGTCTAAAGGCGGACAATTGGTCCGTCGCAAAACAGTTTCTATGGAGGTTGGGTAAATTTGCAGGATAAGCACGATTTAAGTCAGCATGAATTAAATGAAATAATGGCCAAGTACGACCGCGAATCGGCGACGAGAACCTTTTCGGGTACGCGGCAGTATATATTCTTCGCGATATGTATAATCTTCTCCCTTGTGCAGCTTTACGCCGCGTTCACCGCGAAAATTCCGGCTACGCAGTTGAGGCCGCTGCATCTGGGATTCGTAATGTTAATAACGTATCTGGTGTACCCCGCGAAGAAAAAGCACCGTAAAAACGACGATATTCCCTGGTACGACATGGTATTGGCTCTGTTGGCTATGGCGTGCTGTCTTTATATCGTCTGCCAGCAGATGGAACTTGCCATGAGAAGCGGCAACAATACGACGCTAGACATAGTCGTCGGCGCTGTTCTCGTACTGCTTTTGATGGAATCCTGCCGTCGCGTCGTCGGCTACCCCATACTCATAATAGGCACGGTTTTTATACTCTACGCGATATTCGGACGGGTCATGCCGGGATTTCTGGCGCACAGGGGATTCAGCATAAAGCGCGTGGTCGCCCATCTGGTATATACCACGGAGGGCATAATGGGCGTCCCTCTCGGAGCCTCGGCGACGTTTATATTCCTGTTCGTAATGTTCGGAGCTTTCCTTGAAACCACGCATGTGGGTCAGTTCTTTATCGATATGGCGAACGCCATTGCCGGAAACAGGCGCGGAGGACCCGCCAAGGTCGCCGTACTGTCGAGCGCGCTTATGGGTACGGTATCCGGTTCATCGGTCGCCAATACCGTTGGCACGGGTTCATTTACCATACCCATGATGAAGCGCCTCGGCTACCGCCCCGAATTTGCGGGCGCGGTCGAGGCGGCGGCTTCCACGGGAGGACAGATTATGCCTCCCGTCATGGGCGCGGCGGCGTTTCTCATGGCCGAATCGGTAGGCGTCAACTACATAGAAGTGGCCAAAGCCGCGGTCATACCCGCGATACTGTATTTTTCGGGCATATGGATAATTGTTGAACTCGAAGCGAGAAAGTACGGACTCAAAGGTTTGAGCAAGGAAGAAATGCCCGTTCTCAAGAGGATATTCCTCGAGCGCGGATACCTTGTTATACCGCTCGTCGTCATAGTCACCTTCCTTTGCATGGGATATACCCCCATCTACGCGGCGCTCATAGGCATCGCGGCGGCGGCGGGTTGCGGCATGATAAGGCGCATACACGCCTTTATAACGCTCAAGCGACTGAGTAAGCTCGAAGACGAGCACTCGACCGAGGATCTTTCCGGCGAGGCGACCACCTTCGCGGGAGCGCTTAAGAAGACGTTTACCGACATCGTAACCTCGCTTATAAACGGCGCCAGAAGCGTCGTAGGCGTGGCCATTGCCTGCGGCATGGCGGGCATAATCGTAGGCATGATAACGCTGACAGGCCTCGGCCTCAAAATGGGCAACGGACTTACCGAACTGGCCGGAGGAAATCAGATACTTACGCTGATGCTCACGATGCTGGCTTCAATAATCCTCGGCATGGGCGTTCCGACGACGGCAAACTACCTCATAACCTCGACCATCATGGCTCCGGCGGTTATAGCCGTAATGGGCTGGTCTATGGCGGACAGGTCTATGATATTGTGCGCGCACATGTTCACATTCTACTTTGGAATCGTCGCCGATATAACGCCTCCCGTGGCGCTGGCGGCCATGGCGGGATCGGCCATCGCCAAGTCAAAGCCGATGCGAACGGGTTTCAACGCGGTCAAACTGGCTATAGCCGCGTTTCTGATACCGTATATGTTCGTGTTTAACCCGGAGATGCTGATGATAAACGCCGAATGGTACGACGTGTTGCGCATAACCGTGACGGCCCTCATAGGCATGTTCGGAATAGGCGCGGCGCTCGAGGGCTATTATTCAAGGCACGCGCATCTCCTGCAGCGCATAATGTTCCTGGTGGGCGGGCTTATGCTCATAGAGCCGGGACTGATGACCGACATAATTGGAATCGGCCTAGTCGTCCTCTCCGGAGCGTGGCAGGAACTTGAGAACAAGCGCCTGGGAGGACGTATGGAGCCGTCCGACGACTATTATCACGGCATGTCCATACCCAAGAGGCTGCTTACGCAACTGGGAGAATCCTTCGTTATGATAGTAAGGCTTATAAAGGGCGAAAAGACTACGGCGGCTCAATAATGCCTGTAAGACCCTTATCAGACCGCGAGGCTGTCTCATCGAGAGACGGCCTCTTTTTTTGACTCTTTCAAGGGTTTTTCTATTCTGTTTTACAAAGCTTAATTATTCTTGGTTTTCAGATATGATATTGATGTGATATAATTGAAATCGGTATAACTCTGTATTTGGGAGCGTTATTGTGAGTGAAAGTATAATTCTCGCCTCCTCATCCCCAAGGCGCAGCGAGCTTCTCAAGGGCATGGGGATTGAATTCAGGATAATCGTAAGGCCGGTAGACGAGCATACGGATCTGCCCCCGAGAATGGCCGTCATGCAACTGGCAGAGCGCAAGGCCCGCGCCGTGGCTGGAGAATTGTTATCGGGCATCGTGATAGGTTGCGACACGCTGGTCTGTCTGGAAGGCGAGGCGCTTGGCAAGCCCGCCGACGAGGATGAAGCCCGGAATATGCTCAAAAGGCTGTCCGGCAAAACCCACAGCGTATTTTCCGGAATCTGCGTAATAGACGCGAACGTGAATAAGACGCTTACGGGCGTCGCTGAAACCCTGGTCGAATTCAGGGAGATGTCCGATCGGGAGATAGAGGATTACGTGGCGACAGGGGAGCCGATGGACAAAGCCGGAGCATACGCCATACAGGGCGGAGCTGGCAAGTTTGTGAAGATGATTTCAGGTTCTTTCGAAAACGTGATGGGGCTTCCGGTTCAAATGCTTCGAGGGATGCTCGAAAGCGTTTAGTCTGGACGCAAGTTTGGAGGAAGGCACATGGCACTGTTTGCGGGAAGCGGCATAGCGATAGATTTGGGAAGCGCGAATACCACCATCTACCTTGAAAACGAGGGCATAGTCCTTCGCGAGCCTACATGCGTGCTTATGCAAAGCGAGTTCGGTTCCGACGTGCTCGCGGTCGGCGACGACGCGTATGAGCTTGTCGGCAGGACGGGCGGAAAAAGTCACCTCGAATTTCCCATAATGGACGGCGCGGTGACGGACGCCGATCTCGCGGCGCTGGTCATGATAGCGCTTTGCGAAAAGGCGACGGGGAAAAGGCGGCTTATGGAAAAGTCCCAGCTTATAGTCTCCATGTCGCAGGGGCTTACAAAGGTTGAAACGGAGGCGTTGACAAAAGCCGTCCTCTCAACAGGAACAAAAAGGCCAATACTCGTAAAGACCCCGCTCGCGGCGGCGTTGGGCGCGGGAATGCCGGTCGATCAGCCAAGGGCGACGATGGCGGTCGTGCTCGGCGGCGGAACCACTGAGATAGCGGTGATATCGTCGATGGGCATAGTCGCGGCGAGATCGATGCGCACGGGAAGCCTGTCGATGGACGAGGCGATAGTCCGCTGGATGAGGCGCAACAAGAACCTCATAATCTCTCTTTCGACGGCGGAAGATCTTAAGTGCGACATGGGCTACGCCGCGCTTTCCGGGCGCGATGAGGAATACGAGCTTATACCCGATGAAATACTCGAGAGCGCCGATTCTCCCGAGAACGTGATAGCCGTTATAGAAAAGCCCGCGCAACCGCCGGTGGATGAGGAAAAGGAATCGGCCTTTTTGAAGGGCAAGGACGCTAAGACCGGAAAGCCCGTAACCGTCGAGGTCACGGCGGACGAGGTCGCGAAGGCGCTCGAGGAGCCTGTCAGGACGATACTCGACGCCATATCCGACGCTCTTGCGAGGGTTCCGGCGGAAATGGCGTCGGACGTATTGGAAACGGGAATATCGCTGTCCGGAGGCGGAGCGCTGTTGTCGGGACTGGGACAGCTTTTGAGCGATACGACGGGCGTTCCCGTCATTGTGGGCGACCATCCGCACGAGGACGTGATACTGGGACTGGCGAGGCTTGCGGTTGAGGAAAAACTGCTTAAAGGAGCCATGGAGCAGGGGAGCGCCGAGGAAATATAATCCTCACGCCTTTACACGAAAGTCCCCGTGAAGTATAATTGACCGAAAGGTTTAAAGGAGCACGTATAGCGCAATGCCTCGAAACGATTTGGATCAAAGCAGAGTACCCGGCTCGACGGGCGCGAAACCCGGGAAAACCGCCAAAAAAGCCTCAAAGAGCGACGGCTCCGTAAACGTCGTCGATTTTTCCGAGCCAAAGGCAAAAAAAAGTCCCTTTTCGCTGAGAAGAAAATTGGGCGGCGGCAAACCTTCGGCCGCGAAAAAGAGAAAAAACGCCAGGCCTAACGCCAAAGAGCGCAAAGTTTCCAGGACTGTTTCAAATATCGCCTATATCGTTCTGGTAACTCTCGCGGTGATAGTGCTGGCTTATATACTGCTAAGCCAGGATTCCGGCGTGAGCAGTCCCGCCTCATATATTGGCTCCGTTTTCGCGCCGGTTCAAAACGCGCTGAGCACCGCGACGAGGTTCGTCAGAAACGTAGTCACCGGGGCGCAGGACTACCTCAATCTCGTCGCCGAAAACGAGGAGAATAAAAGGACTATAACGGCTCTGCAAATACAATTGTCACTGATGGCCGACGACGCGAGCGAAAACGAGAGGCTTCAGGCGCTTCTCGATACGCGCGATACCTACGCGGATATGCAATCGCTGTACGCGAAGGTCATAGGCAAGGATCCCGGCGTATGGTTTGACACGTTCACGATAAACCGCGGTTCAAGCGACGGCGTAGAGGTCAATATGCCCGTAATAACCGCGGACGGCCTCGCGGGGCGCATATACGAGGTGGGATTGAACTACTCGAAGGTGATGTCCGTAATCGATTCCAGAAGCGCGGTCGCCTGCCTTATCGAGAGGACGAGGGACAACGGCGTCATGCGCGGACAGATTTCTCAGGAATCAACCACCTCTGAATGCAACATGTATTACCTTCCCGTCGTCAATGATATTATACCCGGCGACGTGGTTCTGACGAGCGGAGTGGACATGCTGTTTCCGCAGGGTCTCACCGTCGGCACGGTTTCTTCCGTCTCCAGACAGAGCGACCTGTCCGACCAGTACATCGTAGTGCTTCCGGCGGTGGATTTTCTGCATCTGGAAGACGTGCTGGTTCTGCTTATAGAAGTCGAAACCGATCAGGAAGATCCCATGCCAGTATTGTTTACGCCGACCCCCAGACCTACGGTGAGCACCTCGCCGTCGCCGACTCCGGCCGAAACGGAGGTTGATCCCGACGATGACGACGCCATATGGCGCTACCCATCGTCCATAACAGGTGTATTTGAAGAGACGCCCGCGCCGTCAACGACGCCCGCCGCGACATACGATCCGAGCGCCATGCCAGTGGAGGACGCCTGGTCGATGATCGGAGGATAGACATGAGAAAAGCTCTGCCGTACATAATCGTCATATTCATGGCGTTGATAGATACGTCCGTACTTGGCGTGCTGTCGCCCGGTTGGGCTACGCCCATGCTCGCTTATACGAGCGTCGTATCTATAGGCCTCCTCCTTGGCAGGTTCAGGGGAATGCTCTGCGGTCTTGCGGCGGGGATGTTCCTCGATATAACGGTGAGCTACCCTATGGGGCTTTTGACGGTTATGTTCATGCTCGCGGGATATTTAAGCGGCTTCGCGGGGCGAAGGTATCAAAGATACCTTCTGACGGTCGTGGTGACGTCGCTTGTTATGTTTATGGCGTATGAAATCGTTATGGCCCTTTACCAGTACATCGCCGGGCAGACGTTCGCGCTCGCGAGCCTGTATCGCGCGCTGATTCGCGCAGGTATTCAAACGGTGCTGTCGCAGTGCCTGTACCTTTTGTATAATGTAATTCTAAAACCGAGCTGGTCCCGATACGCGGGAAGATAGGAGGGAAAATGAAAAATCGTCCGCGATATATCGTCCTGTCGATAGTCATAATCGGCGTGTTCGCCCTTATATGGCTTAGAATGTACGACCTTCAAATAGTTATGAGCGAAAGCTACGCGGAACAGGCGCAGTCAAAAACCACGCGCACCATCTCCGTGGTCGGAAGCCGTGGAACTATATACGACGCGAATATGATACCGCTGGCTTATGACAAATTGTCCTACGACGTTCAATTCTATCGCGACCCGTCGCTTTCGTCGGACGAGGACAGGGCGTCGTTTACGCAGTCGATAATAGAAACCATTAAAATAATCGAGGCAAACGGAAAAACGACAATAGACGAGTTCTGGCTTAAAAAGGATGAAGACGGCGTATGGCGGTTTAACAGCGGCGCTACAAGCCCTACGACCGAAGCTACGCGCGAATCACAGTGGCGCAGCAACTTCTACCTTACAAGCACCCCCGAGGAGGAACTTTTCGACACGCTTTGCAGGAATTACTCCATTCCCGAGGATCTCGACGAGGAGTTCAAGGTAAAGATACTGTCCATATGGCAGCGCTCGCGCATGTACAATTTCCTTTCGGAACCGGTTACGATAGCCGAGGACGTGGGCTTCGAGGTCGTGAGCAAAATTGAGGTTCGCTCAAACGAGCTTGAGGGCATGTCCATCAGGGAAAGCTCGTCCAGGGTATATCCCAAAGGAGCTATCGCCAGCCACATAATAGGCTATACGTCGAAGATTTCGGGAACGGAAACCCTCGCGAATTATCGCGCCATGGGCTATCCGACAGACGCGACGGTAGGCCAGACGGGAATCGAATACTCTATGGAGGATCAGCTAACCCCCTATCTCGAATACCGGCAGGGTTCGCGCGTCGTCGAGGTCAATAACCGCGGAAAGATAATCAGGGAAATATCATATCAGGCGCCTGTAGACGGAAACGACGTTATTCTGACTATAGACACTCAATTGCAGGCCGTTTTGGAGGACGCTCTCGCCAGGAACATAGACGTCATACGCGAAGGCGAGGAGCAGCTTATGCTTACAACGACCTGGCGCGCGAACAATCAGCAGGCGCTTCTCGAATACGAGAGAAGCGGCAGGGAAGTCGACCTGGCCACGAGCGGCGCGGCGGTGGCTATGGATCCCAATACCGGGCGCATACTCGCCATGGCCAGCTATCCCACGTTCGATCTGTCCGAATTCGAGGGCGGAGCCGTTTCTATGGATTATTGGCGTGAAATATATAATAACGAAGACAATCCCCTTTACAACCGCGCCATATCCGCGAGGGACACGCCCGGATCCTGCTTTAAAATGGTAACGGCGCTAGGAGCTTTGATGGAGGGGTATCTTACGCTCGACGATCAGATAAGCGACGGCGGAGAATTCGACACCGGCGACGTTTCAAACAGGCCGACATGCTGGATAGCTCCATCGCAGCGCTACAAGCACGCGAATCAAACCGTCGTGGAGGGACTTAAAAACTCCTGCAACTACTTTTTCTATACCATAGGCTCGAGTATGGGAATAGACAACCTGACCAAATGGGCGGCTCTGTTGGGCCTTACGTCGAGAACAAGCATAGAGCTTCCAAACGAATCGACGAGCTTCGTGGGCAATCAGCTCATGCTTTACGATTCTAACAGGGCGGTTGACGACCAGTATACCTCAAAACCCTATTTCGCGAGCGTCATGATGAAGCGCCTGTTCAGACAGATAGGCGAGGACAGGGGAATAGAATACGACGAGGACAGGCTTGACATAGTCGTCAAAAAGATACTCGACATAGTAAACGAGGAAGGCGACAAGAGCACATGGCCGTCGAAGATAAGGACGATTCTGCTCGACGACATGAATCTGCCCGTGTCCTATTTAAGCAATAAGCTCATAAACGGAAACTTTATCGGAAACACCATACAGTCGTATATAAACGACCTTAGATGGACGGCAAGCGAAACCGTCATGGCCGCCATAGGCCAGTCAATAACGCAGATAACGCCCGTCGCCGCCGCGAGATACGTCTCCGCCATCTGCAACGGCGGAAAGGTTTATAACGCTCAGATCGTAGACAAGATAGTATCGCCTACCGGAAACGTGGTGCTCGACAAGGAACCCGTCATGGTCAACTATATATCGGGCGCCGACGCCTATCTGGAGGCTATACAGGAGGGAATGCAGGAGGTTACGTCAGTCGAGAACGACGGAACCGCCGCCTCTCAGTTCGCGAAGTCTACCGCTCAAATCGCCGCTAAGACGGGAACCGCCGAAAAGACTGACATAGACCTTGAGAACAACTCATGGCTTGTCACATACGCGCCTTACGACACCAACCCCGAGATAGTCGTGGTCGTCTATATACAAAACGGCTACGCGGGCGCGAGAAGCGCTTCCACCGCGATAAAGACCATAGAGTATTATCTGCAGCAGCAGGCGAAGACGGAAATCCTGACCGTGCAGACGGGAAATGAGATGTCGAGATGATTTGCTCCAATTCCTGCGTTATAGCCTCCGGAAAGGGCGGAACGGGCAAGAGCAGCCTCGCCTCGGCGCTGGGCGTCGTTATGGCGAGGTCGGGAAGGCGCGCGTGTATAGTAGATATGGATATGGGCCAGCGCTCCGCCGACATAATGCTCGGCCTTGAAAACAACGTGATCTTCGACATGTCCGACGCGGCCATGGGGATTTGCAGGCTTAAACAGGCTCTCGTCTCGCCTTATGGCATGGAAAACCTCTCATTGCTCGCGGCGTCGCAGGTGAAGGACGCGTCCACGCTCGACCCCGGCGAGTGCCTTCGCGTCGTCAACAAATTGTGCATTGACAATGATTTTGTGCTGATCGACACCCCGCCGGGATTGGGCGAGGGGTTCAGGCTCGCCTGCCGGATGACTAAGAAGGCGGTGATGATCGTAACGCCCGACGCGGTTTCGCTCCGCGACGCTCAGAGGGCCATGGACGTCATGAGGGAATGCGGCATAGACGACTTCAAACTGGTCATCAACCGCGTAAAGCCCTGGCAGACGGCGATAGACTATGACCTGACGCCTGACGCCGCCGGCGAGTGGCTTGGCGTAGAGCCTTTGGCAGTGATTCACGAAAGCGATAAGCCGAATCCGCTGATCGGAAACGAAGCCGTGGCGCGCATAGCGAGGGCGCTGACAGATGACGAGTCGATAGCATGGCCCGCTGTGAAGCCCGGGTTATCGCGCAGGATACTGGATTTTATCTCAAAAATCGGCAAGAGGTCGAAAAATGCAAAAGATGCAACGACAGTTTAACCGGACGCTGAAGTTTATAAAGCGCAACAGCCTGAACAAGACCATGCTCAAGGACTTCGACTGGCCGCTGTTCATACTGGTGATATTGATAGCGCTTTGCGGCGTGGTTTGTATATTCGCGGCAACCGCCTCGCCCATAGACGACGAGACAATGGCGACGATGACCATGCTCGAAATCATACAGACGCAGCCCACCGAATACGCGGGGCTTCAGCTTTTGTGGATAGTTCTGGGCGTGTTGTGCATGGTGTTCGTGCTTTCCATAGACTACGAGTTCTGGGAGAGGCATTCAAACACCATTTACTGGTTGAATATCGCGATGCTGACGGTAGTTCTGTTCATGGAATCGCAGCGCGGAGGCATGTCGGGCTGGTTTCAGTGGGGAAGTAATATGCAAAGAACCATACAGCCCTCCGAATTCGCGAAGCTCGCCATAATCATATCGCTCGCGAGGACGTTCGCCCGGCGCGAGAAGCCAATAACGACGCTCGCGGAATTGATCCCCATGCTGGCATACGTCGGCCTTCCGTTTCTGCTCATAATCCTCCAGCCCGATTACGGTACGGCGATGGTGTTCATAGTCATATTCGGCGTCATGCTGTTCTCATCGGGCGTGAGCTATAAATTGCTCGTAGGCATAGCGGCGACGGCGCTTTTGATGCTCGTCGCCATATGGTACATGATGAACAACGCCGAGGATAACTTCCGCCTGAATCGAATACTGGTGTTTCTCGACCCGACGCTCGATCCCACGGGATCAGGAATGCAAAGCGCCAACGCGCGCATAGCGGTTGGTTCCGGGGGTCTTTGGGGCAAGGGAATGTTTTCGTCGGGAAGCTTCGCCTCCCTTAACTACATACCCGACGACCACACCGACTTTATTTTCGCCATTGTCTGCGAGGCCTTTGGCTTCGTGGGCGCGGGCGCCATTGTGCTGGCGCTTTTGATAATACTTCTGAGGATGGTCGTCATGTCCTATCAGGCGGCCGACAAGTTCGGGCGTTATGTCATAATAGGCATCGTCGGAATGATGCTTTTCCATATAGTCGAAAACGTCGGTATGGTCATAGGGATTTTGCCGGTTACGGGCATACCCTTGCCCTTTATAAGCTATGGAGGATCGAACCTCATGACCAATATGATCGGCATGGGTTTCGTGTTCAGCATAAACATGCGCTCAAAGAGCAAGAAGAAGGCGCCAAAGAAGGTCGCGAAGCTCTAGCGCCCAAATCCCGATGGAGGTCAATATGATAATATCCGTAAGCCTCAATCCTTCGATAGACAAAAGCGTGTCTATAGAAAGCTTTAACTACGGCTCGATGAATCGTGCGAAAGACGTAAGATACGACGCCGGGGGAAAGGCCATAAACCTGGCATACGTCGCTTCCATGCTCGGTTTGGATGTAAAATGCGTCGGATTCACGCGTAAAGGCGGCGAAGATATTATATTGAAGAGGCTGGGAGATATAAAACACGACTTTATATCACTACCCGGTTCTATAAGAACGAATATGAAGCTGCTCGACCTCTCCCGGGGCACAGTGACCGAGGTAAACGAACCGGGGCAGGCGGTGGATGAAAAAGACTTAGCCCAGGCGCTCGACAAGATAATGTCCTGCGCGGTCGAAGCGGATTATATCGTCCTGACGGGATCCGTCCCTCCGGGCTGCCCAAAGAGCTTCTATGCCGAGGTTATAGCCAGGTGCGGGCACAAATGCGTTCTCGACGCGGAAGGCGAGGCGCTTGAACTGGGGATAAGGCAAAAGCCGTATCTTATAAAGCCAAACAGGATGGAACTTGAAATGCTCGTGGGGCGCAAGCTTAACACTCTTCGCGAGGTATGCTCCGCCGCAAACGACATTTGCGCGAGGGGGGTGTCTGTCACGGCGGTCTCCCTCGGAGCGGAGGGGGCGCTGTTGACCGATTCGCGGCAAACCTTTTACGCCCCCGCGATTAAGGTGAACGTCAAAAGCACCGTCGGAGCGGGGGACTCGATGCTCGCCGGGATGATTTCCGGACTGGTCGATAAAGCTCCGCTCGACGAGGTTCTAAGGCGCGGCGTCGCCTGCGCGAGCGCGAGCATCACTCACGAGGGGACGCAGCTGATGGATATCGACACCTGTAAATCGCTTCTGAAAGAGATAACTGTTGAGAGGATGTAGATCTATGAAGTACGGTTTAAATGTAACGGTCGCAGGATGCGGCACCGTCGGAGCCGGAGTGGTCGGTATGCTTACGAGCAGAGACCTTACCCGCGCGGCCGGCTGCGAAGTAAAGCTTAAGTATGTAGTCGATATTAAAGATGTCGACTTGCCGCAAGGCGTAGAGCTTACGAGCGATTTTGACAGGGCTTTGGAGCATACGGATATACTGGTTGAAACCATAGGAGGCACGGGCATAGCCTACGCCTATACAAAAAAGGCGCTCGAAAGGGGCGTGAGCGTCACGACGTCAAATAAGGCGCTCGTAGCCGCGCACGGCGACGAATTAAAGCGCATCGCCGCCGAAAACAACGCCTGGTATCTTTACGAGGCTTCGGTCTGCGGCGGAATGCCCGCGTTGAGGCCGCTTGGAACCTGCCTCGCGGGGAATAAAATCGAGAGCATAAGCGGCATAGTCAACGGCTCCACCAATTACCTGATAACGCGTATGCTAACCGGAATAAGCTTCTCAGCCGCGCTGGGCGAGGCCAAGAGCCAGGGATTCGTGGAAGCCAATCCCGATGACGACATACTTGGATGCGACGCGAGAAGAAAGCTCGCCATACTCGCCTCGACCGCATTCAATTCTAAGCTTTCAGACGATGCGTTTATACCGGCAAAGGGAATTGAAAAACTGACGATGGAGGACGTCGTATCATTCAGAAGCGTAGGCATGGCGGTAAAACTCATCGCCCACGCTAAAATGACAGACAATGGCTGGACGGGCTGGGTTCATCCGGCGCTCGTATCTAAAAACAGCCCCCTTTACGGCGTTGACGGCGTATTCAACGGGCTTCTCATAAAGGGAGATTATGTCGATGAGGTGATGTTCTACGGCAGGGGAGCGGGAATGAAGCCGACGGCCAGCGCCATAGTCGGAGATATAATCGAAATCGCCCGTTCGCTCGATCGCCCGTTCGCCTCGACGCACGCCTCTCAGCCCGCGTTCGTAAGCCCCGATGGACTGATGGCACAAGTAGCCTGCAGGGTCGAAAGCGGATGCAAAGAACCGGATATCCCGGTAGAGCGGTGTTTTGAGCTTGACGACTGCCGGCTCTATATAACAAAAGAGGATAGGCTTGGCAAATTACTGGATAATCCCGCGTTTGGCTCAAACGGAATTGGCATACCCCTCATTTTGGTTTAATATGCTAATTGCGGGAGGCGTGGAACACAATCGAATGATTTCGCGTCTCACTCTCGTAGGAAAAAGCGAGGGGTGATATATTGCCCGGCGAGAGCTTTTTGCTTATTCACGACGACTGCCGCCAAAAGGCGGACATGCTCGCGCACTGCATCGTAGAAAACGGTTTTTCGCTGACGAAGTTGCCTTACGACCGAAAAAACGCGCTTGATTCAGGTCGGGAAGCGTTTTACGAGCTGACCGAAAAGGGGTATGCGCCCGTGGTGGCGGGGTACGGCCGGGCTTGCGCGCTCGCCGTCTCAATAGCGCAGAGATGCCCGGTTCAAGGCCTTATCTGCCTGTGGCCCGAGGACGAGCGTTCCGATCACAGGCGATATATCGCGTCGGTCGCGGTAGCCCGCAATCTGTTTCTTATCGTCGCCCCTACGCTCATCGCCGTAGACGGCGCCGCGTCGTATCTCGCGAAGCGCATGATAGAGCAGTTGCCGCGCGGTATACTTACGCTCGTCGAGACGGACGAGTCTCAAACATGGTCGCGGGGCACCGCGTTCACAATACTTAACGGATTTGCCGCAATTTCGTCAAGGAAAAGCTCATCCTGCGTCAAATGAACGATGTAGAATAGAGCCAAGTAACAGGGAGGAGATTCACAATGAATACCAAGTATATCCGCGTACTCGCAATGGTACTTGCGATGCTGTTTATCGCAAGCGGTTGCAGCCTCATATCCATTTCCAGCCAGGTAGCGACGAGCACCACAGCCGCGCCCGCCGAAGAGTCAGCCGATGACGACGCCGCAAACGCTGCGGATGCTGAAAGCGAATATGACGACAATACCGTCGTCGCCGAATACGACGGCGGAACGATACTTCGCGGCGACGCCATGTCCGAGTATGAAGATGTGGTGGCCTACTATGAAAGCTATGGATATACCCTCGATGACGAGGCGACGGTTCAGGCGATAAAAGAGGACATTCTCAGCTATCTGTGCGAAAATGAGATAGTAATGGCCAAGGCTGAAGAATTGGGGCTTACGACCGTCACCGACGAGGAGAGAGCCGAACTTGAGGAACAGGCCAATCAGGAGTTTGAGGAAGTCGTAGAGTATTATTCGATGTTCTTCGAGGGCGAAAGCGAAGCCCAGACGCGCCTGGACGTCATAGAATACCTGTCAGAGCAGGGCTATACGCTTGAAAGCGCCGTTGAGTCCATGATAGAGTACGCTTGGCAGGACAAGCTTCTCGACTATATCTGCGCGGATCTCACGGTTGACGAAGAAGCGATTCGCGAGCAGTATGACGAACTGGTAGCCGCCGACGAGGAAGCCTATTCGGAAGATCTGTACAGCTTTGAATACGCCGCGACAAGCGGAGAGTTGATAGCGTGGTATCCCGAAGGGTATCGTTCGGTCAAGCACATACTCATCCCCTTCACCTCCGAACAGGTCGACGCGCTCAGCGAAAAGCAGATGGAGTGCGAGGACGTGAGCTATTACATCGAGGAGCTCGACTGGGAAGCCGAGCTTGCCGCCGAGGAAGAAGCCGCTGATGAGGAAATCGAGGATGAACTGATTCTGGAATCCGACGGTGAAGCCGATGTGAGCGACGAGGAACTCGTAGGCGAGCCGGAGCCGGAGGACTTGGAGGACGAGGAATTCGACGACAGCGAATTGTACTTCGAGTATGAAGACGAGTCCGGATACGGCGACATGACCCGCGAGCAGCTCGTGGCTGAACTGGCGAGGCTCAATGAGGAACTTGAGCAGATGCAGGCCGAGTACTACCAGACTGTTGAGGAAACCGTAAACGAAGTGCTCGCGAAGATAAATGCCGGGGAAGACTTCGAGGCTTTGATTGCCGAGTATGGCGCGGACGACGGAATGACCGTCGAGCCGGGGCTTTCGATGGGATACCCGATAAGCGCCCAGTCCGAGATGTTCGAGACGGCGTTCACTCAAGCGGCCATGGCGCTCACCGAGGTGGGCGAGGTATCTCAGCCGGTCGTTGGAACAAACGGCGTCCACATCATCAAATACATGTCCGACATAACCCCAGGCCCCGTATCTTATGAAGATCTCCGCGACAGCGTCGAGGAAAGCGCCCTTGAGGTCGCCCGCGAAAACATGTATTATGAGACGGTGGCCGTGTGGGTCGAAGAGGCCAACGTAGTCACCTATCCCGAGAGAATGAACTGAATCGAGTACGCTTAAGCATAAGGGATGCCGCAAACGCGCGGCATCCTTTTTGTATACTCATTTTCGGCCGCACGGCGACGCGGCTAACCAAATATGAATCGGGCGCAACGATTCCGGCGATGCGATAGAAGCATGACAAACTTCCGCCCCAAAATATTCACAGCTGGAACATATATCCAACGCGGCTCGTCCAAGAAATCAGATGTCCCTGACCTTTGACTTGGCGTCAAGAACAAGGGGCAAATACTTAGTGACAAGGAGAATAACATGAAAAGAGTCATTTACCTGCTATGTGTTGTGCTTGTGATTCTGGTCTCGCCTGTCACAGCCGAGCAACATGTAAACCCGGATGTCTTTGAAAGCCCACAGAATCCAGCGCTCAACTTCGCGATGGAAATAGAACAGTATTTACAAGGCTCGTATTCCACAGTGGAAGTTGCCGCTCTTTACAATGTAGAATTGGCGGAGGATTATCATTTGATAGAACGCTCGGACGAGGCGGGGAGAAGCTATATATTGGCCTGCCGCAAGGCTTCCGCCCCGCCGCTTCCAGAGGGCGTTATAGCGGAAGAAAAGACGAGCGGCGGCTGGGGGGAGCCTTTGAACACTCTCGCCTGGCGTCTGGGCGTGTCGAACGAGGACGGGAATATTTCAGGGGGCGCGCTGTACACCTTCACCGAATTGACCGACGCTTTAATCGAGTCGTCATACTGCCCGATACTACAAAACGCCCCCTCGCCATCCCTCAAGCCGAAGATATATCCGAGGCCATGACGGCAAACGGCCGCGCCCGCATACAATATCGTATGGAGCGCGGCTTTGTCGCGTGGGACAACTCCCGCTGGCAGATAAGCGTGCAAGTCCACAATCGCGATACCTACCTGGCGGGCGTGACATACGTTCCAACGGCGTTCTACTTGAATTTGCCCGAGGATATGAAGAATCTCCCCAAGCGCATAGAGAAGGCCAAAGCGTCGAAAAAATCCGTTAAGGAGAAGGGTCTTTTCGAAGCAGGCGCGGGGCTTTCGATCAAATCGGAAGCTTATACGCTATATACCAATAAGAATGGCGTCAAGGGGTATTTTGAACGGACGACTTCGAAGGGAAAGGAGACTTGGCATTATGACGTGAGGGCGTGGAGCAGGATCATGGAAATCGCTCAGGATCACGCCAATGTCAAACCAGAGATATTGTCCATAGGAAATCTTGAATCGGCCACGCTCGAATGGCCTTCTGGCGACTTGGGGCTTTACGATGGCACACAACCGCAATCCCAGACTATCGCCGACGCGAAGTCACTTAACAAGCTTAAAAAGATGTTTGGCAACGTTAAGTATGGCTCGGGTTCAGGATGCCCCTTCAGCGCCTATCTTACGCTG
>JAUNBY010000377.1 GCA_030526935.1 Clostridia bacterium | reverse complement strand
ATATCTCTTTAACAACCTCCGCTGCGGGTTCGTCTACGGCCCATACGAACTTGTCAGCCTCGGACGGTTTATACCCGTAGGGCGCGACGGAGTTGGAGTGTTTGCCCGCGAGCGCTTTTGCCTTTAAAACCGCGCGGATTTTCTTACTCGTATCCGCGACGAACCACTCGTTGAAAACGTCCCGGAAGATCGACATAATGCCGTATGTGGCATAGTTATTGAAGGCCGCTTCGCAGGCGCGGCGCTCGCGCAGTTTGTCTTCCAGTCGAACCGCAGGGTCTTTCATGAGTTCAAGGCGTTCCATGGCTTCACGGACGGAAAAAGTGTTTGTTTTTGCTTGCATAAAATAATCCTCCTATGGCGTTTTTTATCTTTGTATCGGCCTTCCAACGCCCACAGCAATATCCCGTCGGCCTCCGCCTCAAGTTTGTTTCGCAGACCGGGGTCGCGTTTCTCTGCCGGTACTGCGCGCGCGAAGCGATAGATCAGCAAGCGCCGATAAAAGCCGTCGCTTCGGTCTGAGATGTTTCGCGGTATTTCATTGCAGCTAAAGACCATACGCGCGTGAGGTCGGAAGGTAAACGGGTCTTTGTTTTTACGCTCGGCCACGATCATATCCTCACCTGTCATCGCCTTGAAAAGCCCCGTATCCTCAATGGCACGCGTGGGCAGATCCGCAAAGATATTAGCAAGCTTTCCAAACAACTCTGCTTTGTTAAACCGTTCGGATAGCCCCTGCCACGGTATGTTGGACACGTTTGTACTACCCAGAAGTACGTTTTGTAACACATATAAAAGTACGGACTTGCCGGCATTCGCCGCTCCTACGATGACTACGGCGACCTGCGCCGCATTGCTTGGAATAAGCAGATACCCGGCGGTCTCCTGTAACGCCATAATATCGGCATCGGGCAGCGAATCTCGCAGAAAGTTCAGAAAAGCAGGACATTTCGCGGTTGGATTATAGTTGGCTGCCAGTTGTACCGTCGAGAGATACTCCGGCGTGTGCGGCTTGAGCGTCATAGTTTTAAGGTCAAGCAAACCGTTCTTCAGGTTGAGCGTAAACATGTCGGTATCCAACGCGTCAACGGAAACCGGGATCAATGTGCGCCATTGCCCGACCACGTCATGAATGGCATGTAATGTGGTAGCGCTGGACTTCATGAAAGCGCGCGTTCGCCCCGCCGCCCAATTGTCATCCCGTTTCTGGTATACGCCATCCTCATAACTAAAAAAGCTCCCCGTACAGTAGAAAGCTTTTACCTCTTTAGCCATATGGTCGGCGAGTATGCCCGGCATCAACGCAAGGCCGCTCTCCGTCGACCGATACCACGCCGGAAGATCATCATTCTCCGTCTTCACACTCTTTGACTCCTTATAGAGGTTCCTTTGCGCGTCAATCAGGAGCTTGACTTCGGGTGAATGAAGATGATATGTCTCGCCTATATCGTGCCGTATAAAGGACGCAGCCAAGACAGGATCGGTATGCGCCATATTTCGCCTCAGAAACTGCCTTAGCGTTTGCGTGTTGATAACCGCATCATCGGCTAAGGGCAATTTCTTTAGTTCGGCGCGAAGCTCCTGTATATCATCCTGATATTCGGCGAACGCGGCGGGCGATCGGCACGAGCACGTCCCGTCCATACGCCGCGGACAAGTATAGCCCTTTGCTTGGAGCGTAAGACAGTTCGTAGGTCCGGTACGGCTGCCGAGGTAATGATCGATCTTGCGTTCCGTCTCCAGACGCTCATATCCGGGATATGCCATGGATAAATCGTGGATTGCCTTACGTCCGCCATTGAAGCTTGCAAGATTTGTGATCATCGCGTACCACAATGGTTCGGGGAGAATCGCCGCATTCTCACGGCAGTATTGAATGAAAGCGCATCGTTCAACGACGCGCTCCAGTCCCTTCCTGTCCTCCACAAGCGGCATGTCAAACCCATCATCCGGCACATCAGGCGCAATACCCTTCTCTGCGCCAAGAGCTTCCAGCAACTCATCTTGAGTATAGGTCTGCCACGGGTCATATCGAAGGCATGTGACCATCACTGGTTCCTCTTTATTGTGATAAAAGCCGGGGAGCCGCAGTACCCGTGATGGGTTGGCACATGCTTTATCGCCATAAAAATGCCGGATCAGGGCTTCCTGTACAGATCGAAAACGGCCGACCTCCGCTTTGTCCATAAGCCAGTAAGCGTGAACAGAACGGCGGGTGCGTACCAATATGGACGGCGGGAGCTGAAAGTCGCGGTATAGCTTAAGCTGCTCATCAACGGGTAGTTTATCGTTCTCGACAAAGTGCGCCGTTATCCGGTTGATGTCCGCGTCTTTTTGACCGCCGCGGTTCACTACGAAAAAGATGCCACGCTTCTTCTCGTTATGCCGCTTGAGTAGCGGCATGATCTCATCGAGGCGTTCCAGCGGGATACTGAAATTCTTCCCTCGAAACGGATGAGCTGTATTTGCTTTGGGACGATCGTCAAAGACGCGCAGACAGATGGCTTCGTCGTCATGACAAAACGCCTGAAGAAACTCCTGCGGCGATAGCAAGCAGTCCACGGGCTCAATATTTTTTGTTTGTACGCTTTTCGCTGTAGATAATAAGGTGGTACTCATTCCGTTTTTCTCCTATATTCAGTAATGATTTGGTCGGATGATATTTCAACCACAAAAGCAATTACTGTTCATCTTCATCGGCTACCGTCCATACGTTATATCCCAGTTCATGAAGCCTATCCTCGATAATTTTGAACATCCCATCGACTTGAAAGTCTATCTCGACATTAAGCGTTCGACGAGTTTTCTTTGTGTTCGTTTTAATTGTAAGATATTTCATGGCCTGTCTGATATAAGACGATGCTTTCGTGAAGCCTTGACGAATCAAACAAATCAATTCCTCTTCATCATCCAAGTTTGTCGATACCTTATCGTTAGATATAATATCGCCAGGCATGTTTCCATTTTTTGTTCTGTCCCGTAATTGGTTGTATGCCGCATTGATCGTCTATAATGTCCCCGGAAAACTGGACACAATCTAACGAAATTAAAGAGAGCCCTT
>JAUNBY010000376.1 GCA_030526935.1 Clostridia bacterium | reverse complement strand
TTACGCCTTTCCGAGTATGACCTTCTGCATGTGCATCGTGCAGTAATTCGTCACCTTGTAGTTAAAATCCCTCTGGAAGGCTTTGACAGCGGCACGGGTCTGTTTAAGGTAATTTCCGCCGATGGTTCCGTTGAAATAACCCATGGCTTTTAAACGCCTTTGTATGTTCTTGACGTCCTCGCCGTAGTCGCCGTAGTGAATCGTGCGGTAGACGTCGGAGGGTTTTACGGCGTTGATTATATGCCTTTGCATCTTTACGGTGCAATAGTTGGTCTTGGTATATCCGTAGTATTCCTCGAAGCGGCGCACGGCGGCGGTCGTCTTATCGAGGTAATTGCCGCCGATGGTTCCGTTAAAGAAGCCGAGGCTTTTGAGCTTTTTCTGAATGACCTTGACGTCGGAGCCGTTGTCGCCATAATAAAGCGTCCTGTACGGGGCGGCTAATGTGGCTACGGGCGCGAGAGCCAGCAGCGTTATCAGAACAATCGAGACGATGCGCTTGAGGTTATTCATATCCATCTACTCCTTATACTATTCGTCTTCGTTTAAAGCCCACGACTCGGCGTCGCCGTCGAGCGGCACGAGAGTTTCAGCTACCGTAACAATGCGCATTTCGGGATAGCCCGCCGTCTCGGAGAAAAGTCCAAACTGCGTCTGTTCGGAGGGATAATACCAGTCTACGACGGCGTATGTATCGGTGGTGAGCGTGCGAAGGTTCAGTTCAAAGCCATTTTGGAAAAGCCCGTCGAGAACTTCTTCCTCGTCAAACGGAAGATATACGCCGTCTATATCGGTAACGTCGTCCTCCGTGGCGGCAAACGACGCCCTGTAGGTATAGTAGTCGTCGTCAAGTCCAAAGGTTATCTGCGCTATCACGGGATCGCCCTCTATCCAGCAGTAGCTCTCCTCATGGGCGTCGGCGGGAGGCATGGCTATGGCGATGCCGGGAACGGCGGCTGTGAGTTCCTCATAGGAGGCAACCTCGTGTATGGGGCTGGCGATTTGTTTCTCTTCTATGGCTATCTCGTCCATATGCGCGTCGGCGATCTTCTCGATATAGGCCTTGTAGATGAAGCCCGTTATATTGTCCTGTTCGTTGTGAACCTGCGCCCATTCGTCGTTTTCAAACAAAACTTCCAACTCGACGCCCGCGGCATAGTCGGCTACGCAGGGAGCCTGCGTTGTGGGCGCCCAGCGGACGTGAACGGTGGAACCGGCGTTATGGGTTACGACCTGCGCGGTATAATTCACCTGCGTGAAATCGGCGAACAGCGCGTCGACGTCGCTTATGTAGCTGTCCGGGGTGTGGTTGGGCGTCACATGTGGCTTGGGCGCGGGAGTCGCCGTGGGCTTGGGGGTATTGGTCGGCTTCGGCTTGGGCTTTGTTCCGGTCAGGTGGTTGGCCTTTATATAGCCGTAGTTTCCATTATAGGAGCAATTGACCCACGAGGAACCTACAAAATCTATGAAAACCCTGACCTTTTTTCCGGCGGGCACGTGGCAAAGCGTCGCCGAAGTGTCATCCGGTTCTTCGTACATCATTACATGTTTGTGGGATCTCTTTACCCACATGTTATAAGTCTCTTCGGCGGTAGCAAACGACGCGAAGGTTACGAGCAGCGCGATGAGGCAGAGCACCGACAAAAAACGCCTTTTCAAAACAACTCACTCTCCAATCGACATGTTTCATCCATAATTTCCCTTTGTGGATACAGTTTATTTTACCGTTTTTTGACATAAGTGTCAATAACTCGCCCGTTAAATATGGATACACTTTATCGTTACATCTATAAAAAACATGTTTCCCGTCGAGGAATCCACGCTAATAGTCGCGTCGCTATCGTCTGATATTTTACGCTTGTATAAAAATGGGCTATGAGTTATAATATGATTTGCGAATCAGAATGGCGAATGATATGTGCAGCGGTGTTCGCCTGTCCTTTCGACAAAGGTATTCTGGCTGTAAAAACGCTTAAGGGGTGATTGCTCGTGCCTCCGTTTTTAATACTGGCTTTTCTGTTTTTCATAGGAAGCATGGTCGGTTGGGGACTTGAGGTGGTATTCAGGCGGTTTTTTTCTTCGGCTAATCCTTCGCGAAGATGGATAAATCCCGGCTTTCTCATAGGCCCGTATCTGCCTTTGTACGGCTTGAGCCTGTGCATTCTCTACATGCTCGCGGGCTTTGAAGGAAGCATAACGATACTGGATCCGGTGCTCGAAAAGGTAGTGCTGTTCGTATTCATGGCGATATGCGTAACGGCGCTGGAGTACGTAACCGGAGTATTGAGCGAGAGCGTCTTCAACGTAAAACTGTGGGATTACTCCAAGCAGTGGGGAAATATCAACGGCATAATCTGCCCCAAGTTCACGCTTTTCTGGATGATACTCAGCGCGATATACTACTTTCTGGTTCACCCAAGGATATTGGAGGCGCTTGAATGGCTTTCCGAAAACCTTGCGTTTTCATTTTTTATTGGCTTCTTCTTTGGCGTTTTTACGCTCGACGTCATATACAGCGCCAAACTCCTTCCGGCCATACGCCGCTTTGCGAGCGAGAGCGGGCTTGTCGTCCGCTTCGAGGAATTGAAAGAACAGATTCGCGTATATAAGGAAGAAGCCCGCGAGAAAAACCGCTTCATTTTCTCCATGCGCTCGTCGCGTCCCCTTAGCGAACATCTCGCGAGATACGCGGATCGCTTTCACAACATGCACGACAAGACGGCGTAACGACTCCTTTTATTCAGAGAATCAGCCGCTGATGCGGTTTGTGACAATACCTATCATGAACGACTCGATCAGAAAGGACGCAAAGTATGAAAAAAGTAGCTCTCATCGGCGCGGGAAGCATGGTATTCACCAAACAGTTCCTCAACGACATGTTCGGCACTTCCTGCATGGCGGGTTCGACCTACGCCCTTATGGGGCCGACGCTGTGGAAACTTGAGAAGATGAAGCAGTACGCGGATCAGATAATCGAAAAAAACGGCGTCGACGCTCACGTATACTGCACAACCGACAGGCGCGACGCGCTAAAAGACGCCGATTTCGTTATACTGACATTCCAAATCGGAGGAAACGC
>JAUNBY010000375.1 GCA_030526935.1 Clostridia bacterium | reverse complement strand
GGGGAAACCAACGTATCCGACCCGCAGAACCTGCCCACCGAATACCGCGGCAGGGAAGCCTACAGCCAGGTTCTGGTTCCTTATGACGCGGAAAAGCAAAGCCTCAGCCCTGATTATTCCGTTTACCAGGACAACTGCGAACAACGCGGAACGATACTCTTTGCGGAAGTTCCGTCGGATGCGCTGGGATACGACGCTCCTATAGGCATTTACCTCCCTTACGGCTACGACGCCAACAAACAGGGCGGTTATAAATACGTCATACTCGGCCACGGCATAGCCGGCTTCGAGAGCAACTGGACCGCGCAGGGTATGCTGGGCAACATCACAGATAACCTGATCGCGCAAGGTCTCGTGGAACCCATGATTGTCATTAGCCCGAATATGCGCGACGGCGAAGGATACTACATCTTCAGCACCCCCAATGCTGACGGCAGTCGCATAACCTCCATCGAAGGCGACCCCGTAGCTACAACCAGCGCCTATCCCAGCTGGACTACGCAGGTTTCCCAGGCTCAGCCCTATTTCATCGACGAGCTGATACCATGGCTGGAAGAAAACTTCAACGTGGCTAAAACTTCGGACGGTCGCGCGTTTGCCGGACTGTCGGCAGGAGGCATGTGCACGTTCAATATGTACATGAGCAATCCTCAAGACTTTAAATACTTCTATATGATGAGCGGCGCAAACGCCAATCCCACCAGCTTTGATTTGACGCGTGAAAGCCTCTTGGAGCCGGTCGTCACATTCGGCGTAGGTATATATGACCGTCTGTTCTTCTCTCAGGTCAACCCCACTCAGAATGCTCTAGCCGCCAACGGCATATCCTTCACCAATTACTATTCTTTCGGCGCTCACCGCTGGCATGTATGGCGCGAGCTGTATATTGACATGTGTACGCGCGTTTTGTGGAAGTAAAACAAGTAATGCCAAACGGTAAATAACAGGTAACAAGTCTGTCGCCAGAAGCAGCATCTTATTCTCAAAGGCGCTACGCGCTGGCGGCAGCTCATCAATGATCATTGACTTATGATTAATCGGAGGTGTTCAGCATGACAGGCATTCCCCTTCTAATCGCATTCGTGATTGCCATTGTTATTATGATAGTGGCAATTTCGAAGTGGAAGATCCATCCCTTTCTCTCGATAATAGGCGTATCACTTTTATTAGCTTTCGTAGCCGGAATTAACATCACTTCCATAGCGGGTATTATCGGCCAGGGTTTTAGTTCGACCTTTTCATCGATAGGTATAGTTATAATTCTCGGCGCGTTAGTCGGAACGTTGCTCGAGAAGACGGGCGCAGCCATAAAAATGGCTGAGTGCGTCGTAAAGCTGACGGGTAAAAAGCACCCCGAAGCCGCCATGTTGATCATGGGCTGGATCGTTTCCATCCCTGTTTTCTGCGACAGCGGTTTCGTAATTCTAAACCCGATTCGCAAAGCGTTGGTGTCGAGAACTCGCAAGTCGTCCGTCGCGTGCACTGTCGCTCTGTCAATGGGTCTTTACATCTCACACTGTTTTATTCCGCCGACGCCAGGACCGATCGCCGCCGCGAATACGCTGTTTGGCGAAGGCGGGCTCGGTACCGACGTAAACCTGCTTCTCGTTATGGGCATTGGCGCCGTTTGCTCCATTCTTCCCATGATAGTTGGTTATATCTATGCTCTGTTTATCGGAAAGAAAGTCAAGTCTGCCGATGAAATGGAGAATACTCAAATCATAAGCCAGAGCTATGAAGAACTGGTAGCCAGCTACGGAAAGCTCCCCAGCGGCGTATCGGCGTTTTTACCGATAGTCGTACCAATCATCCTCATGGGTCTGGCCAGCGCCTTCAGTATGGCCGGAAATAGCGTACCGATAATCACTTTCCTTGGAACTCCAATAATCGCGCTTGCCGTAGGCTTGATATTTGGCATTATACTTCTGGCGCAGTCCGGAAAAATGGATAACTTCTACAATATTACTAATGAAACGCTGAAGACCGTCGGTCCGATATTGTTCGTTACGGCTGCGGGCGGCGTACTCGGCAGGGTTATATCCTCCACAACCATAGTTGACTACATCAAGGAAAACGCGACTGCTCTTAATTCGATGGGATTGATTTTCCCGTTCTTGCTCGCCGCGATACTCAAAACTGCCCAGGGCAGTTCGACAGTTGCCATAACGACATCTGCCGGAATAATCGCGCCTCTTATGTTGAGCCTTGGCTTCACCTCTCCTCTTGACGCGGCGCTGATAGTCGTAGCCATAGGCGCGGGCGCCATGACAGTCTCTCACGCGAACGACAGCTACTTCTGGGTTGTAACCAACTTTGGAGAAATGACTCCGCAGGACGGATATAAAACTCAGACCATGGGTACTCTATTAATAGGATTAGCCGCTATAATCAATGTGTTGATTGTGTCGTTTATTTTCTGATAACTTTAGGGCGTGCCGGCATGGTTCTCAATACGGTTTATTGTTTCAGGCGTATAAAACCGCATCTCCCTTACCGGCACGCTCCGTTTAACTTCTCAATACCGTCGCGCGGGCGTAAACGCTCTGCATAAGGTAATACAACAGACAACCCACGCGGCATTTGGAGGAATATCTCAATGACAATTCGACAGGAAGCGCAAAGGATTATTGACGCCGCACTAACAGACGCCATGCCCGGCGCGGCGGTAGAACAGGCGCTTGAGAATATCGCTTTCAATCCTTCTGGTCGCCTGTTTCTTGTGGCAGTAGGAAAGGCGGCATGGGAAATGGCTCGCTCGGCGTCCGAGCGCTTGCGCGACAGACTCGATTCTGGCATCATTATAACAAAATACGGGCATTCAAAAGGTGAACTGGAACGAATCAGCATATTCGAAGCCGGACATCCTGTACCTGATGAGAATTCATTTAACGCGTCTTCCAGGGTTATAGAATGTGTAAGTGATTTAAACGCTGAAGATAACGTGCTGTTTCTGCTGTCGGGAGGCGGCTCGGCGCTATTTGAAAAGCCGCTCATCCCCGCGGAGGATCTAGCCGATATAACCAGGCAGTTACTCGCTTGCGGAGCAAATATAGTCGAAATAAATACAATTCGTAAACGCCTTTCTG
>JAUNBY010000374.1 GCA_030526935.1 Clostridia bacterium | reverse complement strand
GCCAGGACATGAGCGCGAAAAACGCGCTGCCCAAAGCGACCACGGCGAACATTATGGCGTCGGTCCTGTAAGTGGCCCGACCCAAATCGCCGAAATTCCAAATTACCGCCGCCGAAAGCCCTACATCCGTCGCATAAAATTGCAAAAGCGTCGTACCCGCCGTCCAGACGGAGCCCATGGCAATCCCCGCGAGCACTACCACGCTCGGCGAAAAGGCGCGGATTTTGCACAGACCGAGTATCAGCAGTATTGATATAATCGCGAACAGAAACGCCATCAGCGACGTGGCATATGGGTTCGCGCCCACCGCGTAGCCGGACAGGTTATTTCCCGTGGATAAAAACCCGCCGGCAAAGGCGATAATCGACAGGTTCGCGCCGAATACCGCCGCGTTGGATACGCCCAGCGTGGATGGCGACGCCATGGAATTATTAAGCGTCGTCTGCATTATAAGCCCCGAGACCGACAGCCCCGCGCCGGCGATTATCGCCGCCAGCACGCGCGGAATCCGAATATTCCATATGATCCTTATATTCGCGCCCGCGCCCCTTCGCGCGAGCGCCGCGAAACACTCGGCAATCGACATGTTCGAGGAACCGACAAACAGGCACGCAAACCCCAGCGTTATCACGGCCAATGTCAATATAAATATTGCCGCGGCCTTCCTCGACCTGCTTTTGCCATCCATTCCATTCACGGGCCCCATGCGCGTCCTCCCTTATCCCAAATGCCGCATGCCGACGCATAACGCCCGAGCCGCCGGCGCAAATTAAGCCGCCGACGCCCTCGACGCAAAAAAAGACATACGGCCTAAAAAACCGCATGCCTTCATGGCATACCCTTACAAATCAATCACGTGGAAATGATCAGGCGCTTCTGCGCTTCCGCGGCGGCTTCCTGCCGCCGATATATATTATACACGAATGTCCCGAAAATGACAAGGGGCGCGGAGCCTGCCAAATAAAATCTTACGCGCAGTTATTTCCCACTTCAAGTTCCACAGTGGAGGCGAGGGTGGCATTTACCCCGGGAGGTGGAACGTGGTAGAATTAAGGCAGGGAAATCGGCGGCGGAAGGAGGCCCCATGAAAAACAACGCCGAGAATAAGAACAAGCACCTGACGCTTCAGGAACGCCGTGAGATCCAAGATTGCCTCGACCACGGCATGACGTTCAAAGCAATCGGCAAACGAATCGGAAAAGATCAAACCACGGTATCCAAAGAGATCAAGAAGCACATTACGGTAGAAGCCAAGAGCGAAAGCGCCAACCAGACCGAATTGTGTAAGTCATTGCTCAAGCCGCCGTTTGTCTGCAATCCATGTCCCAGGAGAAGGTATTGCCGCCAGCCGAGGCACCTGTATGTCGCTGGACACGCACATCGAGCGTATCAGACGCTGCGCACAGAAAGTCGGGAGGGACTTGCGCTCACAAGAGAACAGTTCTACGTCAACGACAGAATCATCTCAGAAGGAGTCAAACGCGGACAGCACCTGTACCACATCATTCATACGCATGACCTGAATGTATCGAAATCCACCGTCTACCGTCACCTGAATGCAGGCTATCTTTCGGTCGCGGCCATTGATTTCCCAAGGGTGGTCAAATTCAAGCCCCGGAAAAAAGAAGCCCTGGAATACGTTCCGGCTGCCGTAAAGAAGGGCAGAACTCATGACTGCTTCCTGGACTACTGCGCGCAAAACGATGTGCAGGCATGGCTGGAGATGGACACCGTGATCGGAAGGCAAGGCGGCAAGGTCATCCTTACTTTCGACTTCACACAATGCAACTTCATGTTCGGTTCTCTGCTGGACAACAAAACCGCCGGCGAGGTTACCCGTGCCGTTGACGAACTCAAGCAGAACCTGACGAACCATGGCTTTTCTTTTGGAGCGCTGTTTCCCGTTATTCTTACAGATAACGGCGGGGAGTTCGCCAATGTAGCAGCATTGGAAAACTCCCCTGACGGCGCAAAGGAAGCCTCTGTCTTCTTCTGCGACCCGTATCAGTCCAGCCAAAAGCCGCATGTCGAGAAAAACCACACGCTTCTTCGAGACATCCTTCCAAAGGGAAGCAGCTTTGACACCCTGACACAACAAATGATAAACCTGATTTTCTCCCACGTCAATAGCGTTAAGCGAAAGAACTTGCATGGCAAAACGTCCTACGAGGTGTTCTCTTTCATCTTCGGAAACGTCGTCGCCGAGGCGCTGGGCATTGTTCCGATTGATGCGCAAGAGGTCATTCAATCTCCCAAACTGCTTAAGATGCTCAGGAACAAATAGCATCTAATTTCTATTATGTGTATCATATCCGCACGCAGCGGATAGCCGTCGATTTCCCAAAGCAACTTCTACACCTATAGAATTTACTTTGAGAACAGGCTTCTCAGGGCTTGTTTGCTATACCCTTTTTGCTTCCTGTGGTTGTTGCTGTGCTTCGTTTCCTTCATCCTCGCTCTTCATTTTCCTGCTGTTACTTCCGCTTTTCTTATGGTTACGTCTACACTTCTCACACTGTGGAACTTGAAGTGGGAATTAACGAGTGTAGTTAAAAGCAAGGAAAGCGTTGTATTGATAACGGTAAAAATGCGCGCTCCTGGTTTGTGCCCTGAGATTCGCGAGAATTTCAGCAAATCGAAGCTTCCCTGCCAATTCGTTTACAAAGAGAAGCCGGCCCATGTCCATAAGCGCAAATCCAGGCAGGGGCGGCTGGCATGAAAAAAGCCCGCGCTGCGCGCCGCGGGCCAAAGGGCTTGGGATTTCCCGCCAATGGCGCGAGCGCCGGCCGTCCGCCGTCAAAAAATGGCGTCCGCGGCGCTCATTCCGACCATTCCCGCTTCTTTAGCAGGGCGAAACTGCCATTTTCGATATCCCTCGGGTTTTCAATCTTCACGACATGAAAGCCGCATTTATTCACATAAAAATTATGGTTTCGGCGCGAGAACATGGGCGTTTCGGCGCGCCACTGCTCTATATCGGGATACATAGCTTCTATCCCGCGCCAGATTTCCGCGCCGAGGCCCCGCGCCTGCTTATCCGAATCGAGAAATATCGAGCCGAGATACGCGGAGTGATGCGCGCGATGCACTAAGAGTATGACG
>JAUNBY010000373.1 GCA_030526935.1 Clostridia bacterium | reverse complement strand
CAAACGGGATCACTGGCGCATAGCGCCATTATCCATAGATACATATATGAAAGGATGGGATCAATTTGGCTAACACTCTTATCACTCTTAAAACTATCGCGAGGGAAGCGCTTCCGAGGCTGGTGGACAACCTCGTGTTTCCCGCCATCGTCTATCAGGATTTCGCCGCCGATATGCCCATGGCGCTGGGCGACACCATACGCGTTCGCAAGCCCTCCGTGATGGAGGCGGTGGAGTTCGACAGCGCGACGGGCGTTGCCTACGGCGATTTCAACGAGGAATGCGTCGAGGTGACGCTTAACAGGATCGCAACCGTAGACAGGAAGGCCGAAGCCATCGAGACCGCCACGAATCTCGACAACCTCAACCGCGCCTTCATAGAACCCGCCGCCGTCGCTCTGGCGGAGAAAATCAACTCCGACGGGCTGGCGCTTTACAGCGATATTCCCTATGTCTGCGGGACCGCCGGTACGACGCCCTCGGGCCTCGCGGATTTCGCGGCCGCCCGCAAGGTCCTCAATACCAACAAAGCCCCCGTCTCAGGCCGCCGCGCGGTCTGGGACGTCGAGGCCGACGCCGCCTTCACTCAGGTTGACGCCATAGTCCACGCCGAAAAGTCAGGCTCCACTCAGGCGCTTCGAGAAGGCAGCATAGGCCGCATTTTCGGCATAGACAACTACATGTCTCAGGCGGTGAAGTCGCATGTCAGCGGGACGCTGGCGGCGGGCGGAACCGGGGCCAAAATCACCATCAAGAATGCCGTCGAAAACGCCTCCTCCGTAACCCTGGGCGTGACGGCCTCCTCCGGCGGGACGCTCACGGGAACGCTCGTTAAGGGCGATATACTTGCGATTGGCGGCAAGACCGCGGTCGTCACAGAAAACGCCTCCGCCGCCGCAAACGAGATTACCGTCAAGGTCTATCCCGCCGTCACCGCCGCCGCCGGCGTGGAAGTCACCCTCGCCGCTAGCCATACCGCCAACCTCGCCTTTCATCAAAACGCCTTCGCCTATGTCTCCCGCCCGCTCGTCAACCCGGATGGACAGGGCGTCGAGAGCTACGTGACCAGCTACGGCGGAATTTCGCTGCGCGTGACGCGAGGCTATAATCAGCAGTATAAACAGTCCACCTATTCGATGGACGTTTTGTACGGATATAAGACCGTGTACCCCGAATTGGCCGTAAGGGTTATGGGATAAGGCCGTGGCTGGCGGTATAGAGGACGTCGCGTCCAGACTCGAAGCTTATATCCATCCCCGAATCCCCGAGACGGAACGACAGCGCTCCGCGTTCGACGCGGCGGTGCTGGCTCAACTTAATTACGAAGGACAAAGAGGGGGCGCGTGCCCCGGCATGACGTCCGCGAGCGTGGACGGGCTGAGCGTGACGCTGGGCAGGCCCTTCTCCGCGCATCTGGACGACGAGAATATTTCCCCGCTCGCAAAGGCCGAGCTTTTGCGGGCGGGGCTATTGCCGGGCTATATGCCCGTCGCCAAAAGGAGATGATGTTATGCGGACGGGAAACGTCCCCTTCGCGGGCGATACCATTACCGTTTACAACAGATTGCCCGCCGTCTCGGATGACGGCAGGCGCGTTATTCGCTGGCAAAGGCGGGTGTTGGGCGGCTGCCTGTGGGTGGGAAAGCTCGTCGGAAATACGCGAAGGTCGTTTGACGGGGATTATATCGCGGTGTCTGTGAGAATTCCCCTCGATACAGACTTTCTACCCTACGACGAATGGATAGCTTCCCCAGAAAGAGACGAAAGGTTTACCCTCTCTCCCGGGGATATTGCGGTTTTGGGCGCGGTCGAAGGCGATATAACATCCGCCTCCGACGCCGCGTCGCTTTTACAGGCGCGCAAAAACTCGGGGGCTATGACCATAAAGCGCGTGTTCGTAAACGACCGCGAAGTGCTTGGGCATTATCATCTGGAGGGCGCATGAAGTGAAGGATAAGATAATGTCCGTGTGGGAATGGCTCAAAACCTGCCCCGATACGGGGAATATGTACCTTATTTACGACGGCGCGGGCGATATGGACGCCGTGTTTATACCTTTGGGCGAGACGGTCTCGCCCTTTATCGACGATACCGCCCGCCGCTTATTCGAGGGGCGCATCGTCGTCTACGAGAGAATCTACCCCAGCCCCAACGAATACGCCGGAAGGGGCGCTATCGACCGCGCCGAGGCCATACGCGAATGGATAGACGCAAGCGCAAAGGCGGGAGATGTTCCCGCCTTCCCCGACGGCTGCCGGGTGCAAAACGTATTCTCCCTGGCACCCGGCAAAGACGCCGCTTCGTTTGAAGGCGGATGGGCCATGTACGCGGTCGATTTCATTATAGATTATATCGAATAGGAGGGATCAACATGTCACAATGGCTCAAGCATATGTGCGCCGTTTATATAAGCGTCGCAGGCTCGGGAGCGGACGATTGGCTGCGCATAGGCAAATCGACCGTCTTCTCCGTAAATTTTAACCCCCAGGTCGAAACCACCGACTACATCGAGGACGAGTTTCCCACCGATATCGTCAGGCGCTATAATCCCTCCATGGATCAGGAAATCGCCATGATAGAGGGCGATGACGCCTTTGACGCGCTTTTCGCTGTCAGGCAGGCGCTTCCCACCGGAACCGACGCCAATAAACGGGTGCTAGTGGTCTATCCCAAGGACGGAACGAACGGCAAGGTCTCGTTCGCCGCGACCGCGACTATAAGGTTTAATTCAGAATTGTTCGTTGACAGCAAGCTCACATTTACCCTTGGCTCCCTTAAGGATATAAGTTGGGGAGAGACCGCGTTCTCAAACGGCAAGCCGTCCTTTACCGCGAACTCATGATGAATACCGCAAACGATAAGCCGCCCGGGATAATAAGAGTCGGCGGCGGTTTATATCGCGTAAACGCCGACTTTCGCGTGTGGATAAGGATATTGGCGCTGCTCCGGGATATGTATCCCGAAGCGAAAAGCGCGGCGGACATGGCTCATAACGCGCGAGTGGCGCTAGAAATAGAAACTCTCGCGTTTTCGCACATACTCCCGGACGAAACCATATCAGACGCCATGAGAGCCGTCGCGGAGTTTATCGCGGGCTATCCCGATCCCTTTAA
>JAUNBY010000372.1 GCA_030526935.1 Clostridia bacterium | reverse complement strand
ATTATACCGCAAGACGCGCGAGCGTGTCAAGCGGTTTTTTTACGTCGTTCAGGGCTTCAGGGCGTTAGACGCAAAACAACGAACGACGAACGAACCAGCGAACCCGCAGGGGCGAGGCTCTATCGCCTCGCGTACTGTTCGACCGCCTGAGATACGGACTGCTTTATCAAAGCCATGTTCCCGGCGGATATATCGACCGGCGCGTAGTTGACCCGCTCGGGGGATATGCCGAAAAGCGTATATACCCAGGTGAGCGCCGCGGCGTAGCAACCGGTGTCGTTTAAATGATAGCCGTCGCTCACGTTGAGCTTATCCCCTATCGAGGTGTTCCTTATCGCCTGTATGGCGCGTCCGACGGGGATTATGACGTCGAAGGCCTCGTTAGGGTATATCAAAACGCTTTCGGCGTTGACTATGGCGTTGTACATGCGCTTTTGACTGTAATTATAGCGGGCGAAGCTGTGGTTGCGGCATTTGCCGGCGTAGGCCCAGGTGCCGTGCCAGACGAGCCTGAAGTCGGAATTGGGCGAGTTTTTGGAGACGTAGTTTATCATGTACTTGAGATATGGCGTATACAATCCCACGACTCCCGAGTGTCCCCCGGTCTGCTGAAGGATTATATAGTCCCAATCCTGCGAGGATATGACCTCGCTCATGCGGACTTTTTTTCTCACGGTCTCGCCCGACTCGTCCTGATAGTAGTACTCGTAGGACTTTTTGTCCTTGCTTATCTGCTTGAAGTGCTTTTTGAGCGAGCAGCCGCTTATGTGCATGTTCGCCACGGTCAAGCCTTCGACGCCCGAAGCTTCAGCCATCGCGTAGAAATATTTGAGCGCGTTGCGCGTGAAGCTGTTTCCTATGGCGAGTATTTTTATATCGTCGGCAAGAGCCGCGGACGACATGAGGCACAAGACCGTGATTATCGCCGCCGCGCGCTTCATTGTTCCCCGTCCTCCCCGTCTTCCACGTCCTCGACCGAGGTATACCGTCCGTTTATGAAGCCGTCGAGCAGGTCTCTGGCCTCTTCGTAGTTCTCCTCGTAGACGTACAATTCCTCGCCCAGGGCGGAGGAGCCGGACAGAACGGGCATTCGATCAAGCCCGTATTTGGGCTTGACGAGCGTGGGTATGCCCGCGTTTTTTAAAAGTTCCCTTATCATGTCGCTTTCTATGCGGTTCATGACCGTCGTCAACAGCCTCGTGTCCTCGAGGGGCGGCTTGTTCTTATTCATTTGACAACCTCCTGTTCAATCAGTCAGTTTGGGCTTCCCGGCGATATATCGACTAGCGAGTCTACGTCCGAAAGCTCCGCCATATCCGCCTGCACTATCCGCACCAGATTTTCGTGCCGCCTTATCACGGCGCTTCCCGATTCATCGGGCGCGAGGGATGACAGTTCCGCGTAGAGGGACGCCGGGAATATGACGGGGTTTCCGGGTATACCGCCATTCCCGGCGCGAACAATCGACGACGCGTCCCGCGAAAACGCGAGCCTGAGCCTTTTAAGCGTGTCGGGCTTTATGCGCGGCTGATCCGCCACCATAAAGCATATGCCCGGATAGTCCCTGAGCCGCTCGACGCCCAGGCGGATGGTGTCGCTTTTATGGGGAAGGGCGTTTTCTATAGCTTCCAGTCCCCGGCGTCGGGCTATTCGCATCACCTCGGGAAAGCGCGTTACGACAACGGCGTGGTATCCGTCGGGTATGGCGTCCAAAACGCGCTCGATCATAGGCGCGCCGTCGATTTCATGCAGCAGCTTGTTGCTTCCAAAGCGCCGGGAAAATCCCGACGCCATAACGACAAGGCCAAGTTTCATCCGTCGAGTCTGGACAACAGCCCGTTTTTATCGAGCGCCGCCATCAGCGGCTTCGCCAATATCGTCGAAAAGACTATGGCGATACCCGCGTTGACGCCGGAGGTTATCATCTTGGTCGAGTTTGCGATTATCGCCGGCCACAGCGCGCTTCCCGCCATGACGAGCAGTATTATCGATTTTCCGATGTTCAGGACGAAATAGGCCGCGCTTCCCGCGACGGCGCCTATGGCGTTTTGCTTTACGTCAAGCCCCCGCTTGCCGCCCGCGTGCGATATAAGCCCGCACACGAAGCCCATCATGAAAAAGAACACGAGGGTGAACGGGGCGCTCGCGGCGTAGCTCGGGTTTGAAAGGTCGAAAAGCATCGAGCCTATGCCCGCGGCGAGTCCGCCATAGACCGGTCCCAAAAGCATTCCTCCAAAAAGGCAGAAGACATTGGCAACTTTAAGCATTGTAAGCCCCGCGGGGGTAGGTATTTCGATTTTCAGAAACATAGTGGTTACGAAGACTATCGCCGCCATAAGAGCGGTGAAAACCATGCGATAAAGATGCTTTGCAGACATTTGGCTTCACCTCTTGCAAGTTTTTTATTCCGTTTTACCCGCGCGCGGTCGTCAGTCCTCCCGTTCTCTCATGCGCCTTCGGCGCTCTTTTCTGCTGAGATATTCCTCGCCGGAGGGTTGCCTGGGATCCTGAGACACTACCGCGTAAAAATCATCGTCGAGCTGCCGATATTCATCGTCGCTCAGGTAAAACGGGTCTTCTTCATCTTTGCGCTTCGAGAACAGGCTATCGACCACTGACTTGACGGTCGAAGAGGATTCGCCCTTCTTCGCTTTCAGGGGTTTATTCAGCCCCATGACCGTTTTTAAGCCTCCCCTCGAGGCATTTCGCGACGCCCGATTCCTGCGGCGGGAGATTTTCCTCTCGTCTTGCGCGTCGTCGAAATCCAAAGGAATCCTGTCGTCTTGCGCTTCGTCCGGTTCGTATTCGTCATCAAATTGTATGGGCGTCTCCCCGTCGTCGCGCTCGAAGGCTTCGTATTCATCTTCAAACCGGTCTTCAAATTCCGCTCCGCCTTCGCTTTCGCCTTCGGGCGGGAGGGGAATCATACCGGCCGCTTCCAAATGTACTTCGCTCGCGCGGGCACCGTCGCCGCCCTCGTCTTCGTCGAACTCGAGCGTTATGACGTCGGGCGAGTCGGGCGAATTCGCGTCGAACAGCGGTATATCGCCGCCCGCCGCGCGGCCATTGTCGTCCGCGTCGTAATCAAGCGGGATTTTTCCGCCTCCGTAACTATTCGAAATCTCCC
>JAUNBY010000371.1 GCA_030526935.1 Clostridia bacterium | reverse complement strand
TTGCGCGCTGTATGCCTACCGGCAAACCCACGGCCAAAGCCTGGCCGCCCTGCAAGCGACCGCGCGCGGTTTTTACGAAAAGAACAGGGAGGTATAGAGCAAGTTGCTCCAGCCACTCCCCGTTCCGGGAATTCCCGCAAAGTGACGCCAGCCAATTGCAGGCTGGCGTCGTGCCGGACTGCTCCGGCATGTCGAATCACTTTGCGTCGATTTCGCTCAGCATCTCTCTTTTCAACCACTTCACATATTCCGCGAAGTGTTTGCACGGACACTGCGTTTCGCAATCACGCTTGCGTCTGCAATTCGCGCTGCAAAATATCAACTCCATTTGTCGCATAAACGCTTCCGCCGCCCGGAATACCCGATATGTATCCTGCGCCGAATGCCGATCGTGTTCCAGCGCCGTGCGCAAAACGCCGATCAAGTCATCGCAGAAACTTTTTGTGGCTTCCTCCTTCAGCCCTGGATGTGTTTGCGTGAAGATATCCAACGCGTCGTCTATGCTGATGTTATCGCGCCAATACATTTCCAGCACCGCCTCCGTGGCGTTTATGCTCCCGGCTCCGTCCCTGAAGCGGCGAAGCACTCTCTGTACTTCCGTGTACTCAATACCCAACCTGCGCGCAAACTCGCTTTTATTCCCATTACACGCCTTCTCCAGCGCGTACTCAAACAAAAACCTCATGATCATCATACACCATAAGCACCTCGCATTCAGCTATACATCCATATCGTACCACAAGAATCCGTCGTGCATAATGTGGCAATTTTGTTTGCTTGAAACATTCTTGCCATATGTTCAGCGACATCGGATTGTGTTACCATATTCGCATAAAAGATGCGAAAGTGAGGCAGCCGCATGCTTGAAAAGCAAACAACTGGCGAAGAAGATGATCCTTAGTATCACTCGCGGCTCACAAACAAACAGTGATCATGATATAATGGAAATCGTACTGGGAATCCTTTACGACGCGCTGCAAGCCTGTTATGGTATTGCGCCTGACTGGAATTCATTTGTGCATGGCGGCCAGTTTGCGGTTGAGGATGAAACCGTCAAGGCACAATTCGCGTCCTTCCAGTCCACGGAAAATCAGGAGAAGACCGCTTTGTGGGCAACACGCGTCAGGATACGCGACTTCGCAAACAGACGCCGTACATGGCTTCTTCAAATCGGCATTCGCAGGGACGAGTCGGATTCGCTCAAGCTTTATTATGCCCTTAGTTATTGCGACCATCTGGCCGGCTCGTTTTCACCACCCAAACCGTTGATTTTCAGCATAAAAGAGCCTGTTGAGACCTTGTTCTCGGCTAAGCAGATATGCTGTATGTGCGGCTCCTATCCTTGGCCCTCGGCTGCCGTGGAGCTTCGTCATGCATTGCTTCCCGATTTTTTGGATAGCCTGCACGATTCCCAGCGCAACGTTCCCATTGTTCTGATCTCCTGCCCGGATTTGGTCAATCCAGATGCGCTGTTTGATATGGCAAAGGGAAATTTCCTGGTGTGCTGGTGCGCGGACGCCAGCGTCATCTCCCGACTAAACGATTGTCTGCCCGAACAGCTTTGCGCACCGTGGGATTCTGTGCGCATATATCTGCCCTTTGGTGAAACTCCGCAGTATCATCCGCTTTTTACAGGTTCCGACATTGAGCGCACGGACAAGGACGCGTTCATTTTCGGCTTCTATCAAGCCTACTGCCAACACCTTCGCGCGGAAGACCGCAGGGCATTTGTTACACTGCAGGATATCGCAAAGCTGCGAGACAACCTAATTCAGTCGGCACTGCGCGAACGCCTGACCGCCTCGGAGGAGAACGCGCGCAAGCTGTCCGAGAAGCTCTCGCAAACGACAACCGAATATGAAGACCTTCAAAAGCGATGGACAAAGTTCTCGGAGCAGCGCGAAAACAGCACTGCCGCCGAATATGAGGAAATATTAAACGAGGCTTTGAACGAAATCGACGCGTTGAAAAAGGGTATAACGCGCCTGACGGCTCGCCTATACGCGGATTTGGGAAAGACCTATAAGCCTGACCCCGAAGAATCAAACGCTTACGTTCAGGATCTTTCCCAGGCCATATTCTGCTGCCTCTCCCGTGCAAACAGCCATAAGTAGCCCCGATTTATTCTTTTCGTTTATACTCCACCATCATCGCGTCGATACTGTAATGATTCATGATACAATAGCGAAACAGCGCTTCCAATACGGTCTGTGTGTCCTGTGTGCTGTGGCTGTCCAAAGCACGATTCAATTCCGCGCGCCCCACCATGAGTGCGGCAGCCATGTTCTCACGATCGGAGTCAAAGTATTTCTTCAGCGCATGCGCGCAAAGCCAGCAAACCATACCCATGCTTTTTTCCATGATTTCATCCTCCTTTAGCCTACGATACTTTTGTCTAATGGAAGAGAAGATAAGCGTTTTTCTTAGACAGCTCAAATATTACTTGCTTCATTAAGCTGGGAAATCGTCGGAGTTGCTCGTTATCCTTTGCCGAAATACCGATCACCTGCCGAATATTCACTTCACCGTGAATCGTGTCGATGAACGGAATCTCTGTGTCCGGGATAAGAGCCAGCGTACTCCCCGGCTCGGCCAGGAGGTCTTCCGGCACATCGTCCAGCTTGACCTCCTGCGGATAAAGCATGCTCCAGCCATCCTTTCGGATGTCGATTCCCTCGGCAAGCCAATCCAGAATGTGAAAAGCGCGCGGCAAGTCCGGATCTGCATCAGGGCATTTGATTGAAAATTCCAGTCCCCATCCGCTGGTCTTGTTATTGCACGCGTCTTTGTGTGGATGGATTTGCGACATGCCGCGCGTGACAATATGCGTATACCCATGCTGCGATTGGTATACGCCAAACCCTTCCAGGCTTGACCGCATGCCGGGAATTGTGTCTGTGGTCCTATATGTTCCCGTATCGCCGTATACCACGCTAAAGGCGTCGCGGATGGCGTCCCAACCGGGCGCCCAATTTGTGTCCTTCATCATTTCAATGTACTTTTCTCTATGAATCCACATAATTCGTATCCTTTCCGGGAAAAAATACCGGATCAGGCTGAAAGGTAATTGCGCGGCGTCGGAAGATGAAAGGGTATGCTCGCGTTTTCCATGCGCATGCATTTGACCAGATAATGTATCCGAACGGGCGCGCTGGAT
>JAUNBY010000370.1 GCA_030526935.1 Clostridia bacterium | reverse complement strand
TAAGTAAGCACTGATTTGAACACAAGAAATATAGCGATTACCGCTAGAGCAATGCTAAAAACAACAAGCCATTTTTTTAGCTTTTTATCTGCTTGGGCGGCCTTATCAATCTTATCTGCAAGAAGCGCCAGTACAATCGCCGGGATTAGAAGCAGCCAATATATATCCATTTTTCTTCTCCTTTAGGTAGAGCCTGCGTCAAGCCCGGACTTATTACTCTGTTCAATTCCACGATAAACAGGAATTTGGCATACGCTTTACTTTTTCACTGTCAGTTTAGTTGGCTCAACAATATTTCCAGCGGCATCATAAAAGTGAATAACACTCTTGGAATGCTCGCAAATCGGGCTTCTAACATTTTCTTTAATAGAAGGTTTTCTGCCATCTTCAAACTCAATTTTCTGGACATTGTTGTTTTCGTTTAAGGCAACATACGCCGTACCATATTCCCCGCAGTCTAATGCTCTGACGCCATCAATTTCGGTCAAGCCGCCACTCTGCAAAAAATGCCAACCAAATGAAAGCCCGCCTTTCTTGATGTAAATGAAGTATTTAGCATCAGAATAGTCTTTCATATACATGACGCCCACATATATTGATTCTCCATCCGAGGCTCCAATTACGCTATAATCATGTTTTTCCCACGAAACTGTTTTCATCTGCTCATGGTTGATTTTATCCTGTGCGATTCCAATATTCCCGCTAAAGTAAAAGCCACAACAGGCAATCAGAAGAACTGCAGCCACGCTAACAACAATGATACCTTTCTTCATTCAGACGCCCTCCCCCAATACCGATTATCCGGCCTAGTCTCCTCTAATTAATTGATCGCTATTTAAGTTCGGGCGACAAGGCGGCGCTTCCTGCCTACATGCCCCAATTGGCGGTGAGCACCGCGCTGTAACCGATCTCGCCGAGTGAGAACAGCATGGTGCGGCCGCCCTCCCAGAGAATGTGCGCGCAGCCGAATTCATACACGCCGTCGCCGTTTACATCCGCGACCGCGACCGGCTTTAGCTGCGTGGAGAAGTCGATATTGAAAAGCTCCATGCCGCCGCTCGCATCCGGGGTAAATGTGCCGGAATACGGGCGCATATCCTCGTATACGGTGCGGAAGGCCCCGTCGTTGCCGCGGTGCAGTATGGCGCTGTAGGTGCCGAGCGCGCCTTCGCCCTTGAGCAGCGGCCAGCCGTCCTCGCCGCGCGGGCTGTTGGCAAAGTATAAGCCCTCCGGGCTGCCGTCGCCGTCGAGATCGCCCTCGTAGGCGGCGGTGAAATGCGGATATGCGCCGCCCAGACCGTTTGTGTCAAGCAGCGCCTTCAACGCGTCCTGGGCGTCCTGTCCGGGCTCGATTTCCGCGATATGGCGCGGGAACGGGTCGTGCTCCGCGTTTATCGCCAGCGGCGGCCGACCGCCGCTTCCGTCCCAAAAGCAAGAATAATCCCCGTCGCGCGGGAACAGGAGCTGAAAATTATACGACGGGATCAATATCTCGTCAAACCGCTCATCCAGCTCTAGCGGAAGCGTGTAGCGTACGTATCCGGTGGGTTCGCCGTTCAATAGGTACGGCTCGCCATGCTCGGCCAAAAGCGCCTCCGCACCCTCCGTCTGCAAGCCGCTAAGCCCGAAGTCCTCGGACTGATAGCGCAGGAACTCGCGCCCCCGCGTGCCCGTCCCGCTGGCGTAGTACAGCGCGTACCCATCCTGCGTCAGCACGTCTTTCAGCAGCAGCGAAGAAAAGCCGTCATCATCGTAGTCCGGCTTGGATACCGAGCGCCACTCGCCGTCCACCAAGCCGCCCATGAAGGTGTTTTCCAGGAATAGGTATATGGGCTTGCTGCCCGCATCTCCCATACCGTCCGCGCCGCCCTGCGGTACGTATTGGGGAGGCGCGGGCGGCGGAATGGGCTGTACACAGGCAGCCAGCAGGGCGAGAAGCGCGGCTGACGCCACGAGAATGCTGAGTTTAGCCTTCATTTTCAAACACCTCCATAAATTTTGTTGACCACTATATTACGACCCGGGCGACAAAAAAGTTACGCTTCCCGGCATGGAGACTAATCAAATGTCCAGGCTGTCAGGGTTCAGCAGGAAATCATATATGTTCATCATCAATATCCCCTCGTCATTATATAACGGCCTGGGCGTATCGCCTGTAATTACGATTTTCTTAAAGGAATCTTTGATCTTGCGGAAAGGCCTGAGTTCCTGCTGCCTCTTTTCCTCGTCAGGGAGCGCATAGGCGGACTGGACATAGTAGCGTTTGGAGCCCTGGTTGCAAACGAAGTCAACTTCCAGCTGCTTGCGGACCGGGACGCCGCTCTTGCCCCGTTCGGATACGGTGACGACGCCGACGTCAACATTGAATTGCCGCATCCGCAGTTCGTTGTATATAATGTTCTCCATGCTGTGGGTTATCTCCACCTGCCTAAAATTGATGCGGGCATTGCGGAGGCCTAAATCGGTGAAATAAAACTTCAGCGGCGTCTCGATATAGCTTTTTCCCTTTATGTCATAGCGCTGCGCCGACTCGATCAGATAGGAATTCTCCAGATATGACAGATATTTCGCAATAGTCGCGGCGGTGATTTTTGATTTTTTGACCGTACGGAATGTGTTCTTCAGCTTTTCCGGGTTTGTCAGTCCGCCGATATTGGAAGAAAGAATGTTTAGAAGTTCTTCCATCTCGCTCTGGTTGCGGATCTTGTGCCGCTGAATAATATCGCGAATGTAAGTTTCGGCAAAAAGGCGGTTCAGAAATGCGATTTTTTCTACTTCCTCCTGGATCAGGACCACCGGCGGCAGGCCCCCATACAAAACGTATTCATCGAATCCGTCGCGTCTGTCACCGGGATAGACGGTCATAAACTCGCCGAAACTTAAAGGGCCCATATGGATCTCATCCCCGCGTCCGCTGAATTCCGTGATAACATCCCTGGACAGGAACCTTGCGTTGCTCCCGGTGACATATACGTCAACGTTCCTGCGCTGCATCAGGCCGATGAGAACTGATTCAAAATCATCCATCAGCTGTACTTCGTCCAGCAGGAAGTAGTGCATTTCAGCGTCGGCGATCTGCGCCTTGGCATACTCGTTAAAGGCGTCCGGGTCGCGGTATGCCTTATTATCCCGTACATCCAGCGACATTTCGATGATGT
>JAUNBY010000369.1 GCA_030526935.1 Clostridia bacterium | reverse complement strand
ACCATTGTCATGCATACGTTCAATCCCTGGCTGGCGAATACTATCGCGGCGGGCAGGTCGGGGGATATGCCCAGCGTTTCGCTGTTTGCGTCGAGCAGTATCATATCCGCCTGCATACCGGCTTTAATCAGGCCGCAATCGTCGAAGCCCATAGCCAAAGCGCCCGTTCTGGTCGCCATTTTTATGGCGTCTTGCGCGCAAAGCGCCCCGGCGTCGAGCCTCGACACCTTTTGAAGGAGCGACGCCAGCCGCATATCGCCCATCATATCCATGACATTGCTGCTCGCGGGGCCGTCCGTGCCGAGGGACACATTCACCCCGGCCTTCAGCATGTCGGTTATCCTGGCGACGCCGCTCGCGAGCTTCATGTTGCTCGCGGGATTATGGGATACGTAAACGCCTTTTCGAGCCATTATTTCTATATCTTCATCGGTCATCCATACGCAGTGAGCCGCGACGGTATGCGTATCAAACATACCCAAGTGGTCAAAATACGCCGCGGGGGTCATGCCGTGTCTTTCAATGCAGCCCCTCGTTTCCGTCTCGGTTTCAGCCAGATGAATGTGAAAACTCATACCCCGCTTAGCTGCGGTCTCGATAGCGTAGGTCACTATATCGGGTGTAGTAAGGTACTCGCTGTGAATGCCCATGAACACGTTGACGCGTCCGTCTCCCGCCCCGTTCCAATCGTCATATAAGTCCAATTGCGTATCTATGCCCTGCCTGGTATCGCACGAGCGCGCTATCGTCGCCCTCATGCCGGACTCCACGGCGGATTTGCCGACCTCGTCCATTTTAAAATACATGTCGTTGTAGGCGACCACGCCGCGCCTGAGCATTTCGAGCTGAGCCAGCTGCGTTCCCCAATATATATCCTCGCCGGTCAACCCGGCTTCAATCGCCACAATCGGCTTAAGCCACTCCATAAGCGGCAGATCGCTGCCCACGCCGCGCTCGAGGGTCATAGCCGCGTGAGAGTGGGTGTTGTAAAAGCCCGGCATCAATATGCCGCCGCGCCCGTCTATAACCTCGTCAACCGCAGTTTTGGGGGCGTCATTCGCGTCGCCAGCGTATAATATGCGGTCGCCGTCGATCAGCACGCAGCCGTTGAGATGCGACTGTTCTCCCGTGTATAATCTGATATTTTCAATTCTCGTCATTCGCTAATCCTCTCCGGTTTCGCATAATCCCAGGTATTTCCGCTGTTCGTCGGTCAAACGGTCTATAGACATGCCCAGCGACTTGAGCTTCATGAGCGCAACCTGTTCGTCTATCTCGGCCGGAACCTCTATCGCGCCAGGTTTAAGCTTCGCGTGATTCTTCGCCATGTATTCGGCGCACAGAGCCTGAAGAGCGAAGCTTATGTCCATTATCTCGCTCGGATGTCCGTCGCCCGCCGCGAGATTGACGAGCCTCCCCTCGGCGAGCACGTAAAGGCGCTTGCCGTCGGGCAATACGAATTCTTCTATATTATTTCTGGCGCCGCGCGATGCCGCGGCGTTGGCTCTGAGCGCGGCGACATCCACCTCCACGTCGAAATGACCGGCGTTGCACATTATCGCCTTGTCCTTCATCCGGCGCATATGCTCTATGGTTATAACGTCCCGGCAGCCGGTAAGCGTTATAAAAATATCTCCGTATTCGCAGGCTTCGCTCATGGTCGCTACGTCGAATCCGTCCATTGCGGCCTCAACCGCTTTTACAGGATCCACCTCGCACACGGTCACGCGGGCGCCCATGGCCTTAAGCCGCATCGCCGCGCCCTTTCCGCACCATCCGTAGCCCGCGACGACGACGCGGCTTCCGGCGATAAGCAGATTTGTCGTCCTCATTATGCCGTCGAGCACGGATTGACCGGTTCCGTAGCGGTTGTCGAACAGGTATTTCATTTTAGCGTCGTTTACGCAGATCATCGGGAAAGTCAAATGTCCCGCTCTGGCTCGCGCCCTCAGGCGCATGACGCCGGTCGTCGTCTCCTCGCCGCCGCCGAAAAGTTCGCGCGCGAGATCCGGACGCTCGTCGAGAAGTATCTGCGTAAGATCCCCGCCGTCGTCTATGATTATATTCGGCCTGCAACTCAGAGTCATAATCAGATGCTCGCGATATTCGTCCATCGAAGCCGCGTGAACGGCGCAGACCTCCACTCCCATATCGCTCAGAGCCGCCGCCACGTCGTCCTGGGTGGACAGGGGATTGCAGCCCGTGGCGTGAACCTCGGCGCCTCCCGCCTTAAAAAGAAGCGCGGCTCTCGCGGTCTTTGCCTCCATATGTATGGACATTGCGATTTTCATGCCCGCGAAGGGCTTTTGTTCGATAAATCGCTTTTCTATGCCGTCCAGTATGGGCATATGCGCCCTTACCCATTCGATTTTCTCAATACCGGAAGCTTTCAGATTTATATCCTTTATAACGCTCGCCATATAATTTCTCCTCATCCATGCCGCACGAGCGCCACGGCGCAGGCGGAAATCCCTTCCTCCCTGCCCTCGAACCCCATGCGTTCGGTAGTTGTCGCCTTTACGTTTACGCGCGAAGCTTCCATATTCATGGCTTTCGCCAGGCACTGGCGCATATCGTCCATGAACCCGGCCAACTTGGGTCTTTGGGCGATTATGGTAATATCCGCGTTCACGAGAGAGATTCCGCTTTGTGAAAGCCTGCCCATCACCTTTTTGAGAAGCTCTATGGAATATACATCCTTATACGCGTAGTCGGTATCCGGGAACATCCGCCCTATGTCCCCTAGACAGGCGGCGGACAGCAGCGCGTCCATTAGGGCGTGAGTGGCGCAGTCGGCGTCAGAATGCCCCAAAAGTCCCGTTTCGTGGGGAATTTCTACCCCGCAAAGCACGAGCTTTCTTCCGGGAACAAGCCTGTGCGCGTCGTAGCCAAAGCCAACCCGCGTCTGAGGCGGCGTATTTTCCCGGGCCATTCGCAAATCCTCCATAGTCGTAATCTTGCGGTTCTTCCCGCCTCCCTCGACCGCCACAAGGCGCGAGGGGGCTATGTACTTTTCATACAAAGCGGCGTCGTCGGTCGCGACAAAGCCGTCTTTAAAAGCCTGCTCATGGGCGCGGAGTATATCCCGACAGTCGAAGGTCTGAGGCGTTTGAACGGCCATAAGGCGCGAGCGGTCAAGGGTTTCAATAGCGCGCCTGTCCTCGTCAGTT
>JAUNBY010000020.1:12758-19023 GCA_030526935.1 Clostridia bacterium | reverse complement strand
GTATCCATATCTATGGCGGCGGCGAGAACCCGGCCGTGGTTGTGGTCGGTATGGTTGCCCGCGATCTCGGTGCGTCCCGGCGCGGAGCACATTTTAATCTCGTCGCGAAGCCCGAACGTCTCCTCGCGCCTCTTTAGAAGATCGAGGTAGCGCTTTAGCTGGAAATCGAGGTTGGAAGCCGAATAAAGCCGGGTAAGCCATTCCTTTCCCTGCGGGGAATTGAGATGATTCGCAAGCTCGCGTCCGTTCATATGTACCCTTCCTCCTGATGTATAATACAAATCAATACGCGCCATTTACAGCCCGAAGATTTGATCCCCGTGTAACCGCAAGACATATGTATCGATTAAAAATCCACTTCCAAGTCGTTATAGCAGCACTCAAAGAGCCTCTGCATGGTTATGTCGTCGATTCTTCGCGGGTTGGAGAGCGTGCAGGCGTCGGATACCGCAAGCCGGGCAATTTGAGGGAGTTTCTGGTAAAACTCGTCGCGGCCTATGGAACCCGAATCGAATTTCGCTATGCAGCTTGGTATGCCAAGCGAGTCGCGCATCTCGCAAAGGCGTTTTTTGAGGTTATCGGTCAATTCGCCGTCGTCAGTTCCGTCGATACCCATTGCGCGGGCTATCTGCGCGTAGCGCGCGCGGGTCGGCTCGTCCTTGGCGTTATAGGAGATGACCTTGGGAAGGTACATGGCGTTAGCCAGGCCGTGAGGTATATGCCCCGACGAGAAGGCCGCGCCGGTCTTATGCGCCATTGAATGCACGATTCCCAACAGCGCGTTTGAAAACGCCATTCCCGCGAGGCACGAAGCGTCGTGCATCTTTTGGCGGGCAGTCTCGTCTGCGTCGCAGGAGGGGATCAGGTTTTCGTTTATAAGCCTTATGGCCTGGATAGCGAGAGGGTCGGTATAATCGCAGTGAAGCGTTGAGACGTAAGCTTCTATGGCGTGCGACATGGCGTCCATGCCCGTATTTGCCGCGAGGCTTCGCGGCATCGTCATGGCGATAGACGCATCGACTATGGCCATATCCGGAGTGATGTTAAAATCGGCCAGCGGGTATTTGACGCCCTTGTCATAGTCGGTTATGACCGAGAAAGCCGTAACCTCGCTGGCGGTTCCGGAGGTTGATGGTATCGCGCAGAACCGCGCTTTTTGACGAAGCGTCGGAAAACTGAAGGGAGCCAGTATGTCTTCGAGTGATATATCAGGATATTCGTAGAATACCCACATGGCCTTTGCCGCGTCTATGGCGGAACCTCCGCCAATGGCGACTATCCAGTCCGGCTCAAATTGCCTCATCGCCCGCGCGCCGTTCATAACGGTTTCGACCGAGGGATCGGCCTCCACGCCGTCTATCAGTTGAATCTCAAATCCCGCGTCCTTGAGTTTGTGCGAAACGTCGTCGAGAAACCCGTGCCTTTTCATACTTCCGCCGCCGGTGACTATAACCGCCCTGTCGCCCTTTATCGACTTGAGCGCTTCAAGCGCGTTTTTTCCGTGATATATATCCCTTGGTAGAGTAAATCTCGCCATATGATTGCCTCCCATTATTTCATGGAAATAGCGTTTGCCGATATGACGGGATTTATTCCGTGGACACTATTTGAAAGATTTGGAAATCACCATCTTCACGCGATGTACGTAGACGCTGACCTTCACATCATCGGCAAGCTTCGCGACGGTTGACTTTTCAAGTTCGTCCCATTTCTCGATGTTTACTTCCTTCTCAAGCTTCACCTGATTCATGTAATCGACGAGCGACCATGTGTAAAGAGCGCCTATGTCAGACGAGGAACCCATTATGGACTCGGGGGCGAATATGCTCGAGGTTATGTACTTGGCGGTCGTATCGTTATCGCCGTAAAGCGCGAACTCGATCATCCGGCGCAGTTTGCCCATTACGCCCTTCGTCGCCTCGTTCTCGCGTCCCGTTGAAATACCTATAAGATCCTCGCGCTTTTCGGCGTCGATGTCGGCGTTCATGTCAAGGTAGATTTTAAAATCCTTTCCATTTGCTTCTATCCAGAACTCCGCCTCGAAACTCCCCAGCATTCCGCGCGCCATTCCTAGCGCCTCTTCAGCCAAAAGCCTGAGCTGAAGCGACTGTTTCTTTTCAAGTCCCACATACGCCGCGCAACGCTCGACCTGGTCAAGCGCCACATTCGGGTCGTTTGCGTTGTCGTTTAATCTACATACGTCAGTTATCATATTCGTACCTCCGATCGTGATTAATGCTATTATAAACCAATTCACGCGACTTGACAAGCATAATTTCGCGTTTCAGGGATGACGAGCGCCCCTTTGTCATACCGTTGACACTTTGTTCCGTTCGATATATAATGTATACGACATAGCCCTGTAGGGGCAAGTCGAAATATCGGCGGAGGATAACTGGTATGAACAGAATCGATCAGGTCGTCGAAAAAACATACGGCAATTATCCCGAGAAGGTTTTGCAGTTCGGCGAGGGCAATTTCCTTCGCGCCTTTGCCGACTGGATGATAGATATGTGCAACAGGCAGGGGCTGTTTAACGGCTCCATAGTGCTTTGCCAGCCCATATCCCATGGCATGGCGCAGGTTCTCAACAACCAGAATTGCCTTTACACCGTCGCCATGCGCGGCATGGAGGACGCAGAAGCAAAGCAGAATATCGAATGTATATCGTCAGTATCGCGCTGTATAAATCCTTACGAGGATTACGAGGCGCTTTTGGACATAGCCAGAAGCCCTGACCTTAAAGTCATAATCTCGAACACTACGGAGGCCGGCATAACCTATAAAGATGGCTGCAAGCTCACGGACAGGCCGCCCGAATCCTATCCGGCGAAGCTTTGCGCGTTTTTGTACGAGCGTTACAGGGCTTTCTCGGGAGCCGGCGACAAGGGCGTACTGGTGCTTCCGGTAGAGCTTATCGACGACAACGGACATGTTCTCGAACGCATAGTAAAGCGCTATGCCGCGCAATGGAATCTCGAAAAGGGCTTCATCGAATGGCTCGACACTTCCTGCCATATTACCTCGACGCTCGTTGACAGGATAGTAACGGGCTTCCCCCGCGATGAAGTCGAGTATTTTGAAAAAGAGCTTGGCTACACAGACGACGCCTTGGTAACCTGCGAACTGTTCAATCTCTGGGTCATCGAGGGCGACGAGAAGTGGGCGGACGTTCTTCCCATCCACAAAACCCCCGCTCACGTCATATGGACCGATGACGTCGCGCCCTATAAAAAGCGCAAGGTGCGCATTCTGAACGGCGCTCATACCTCGACCGTTTTAGCCGCGTTTCTCGCGGGACATGACACCGTCGGCCAGTTCATGGAGGACGACGTGTTTAAAGGGTTCATGAACGGACTGCTTTTCGATGAGGTCATTCCCACGCTCGACCTTCCAAAAAGGGATTTGGAAGACTTCGCGCTCGCGGTCAACGACCGCTTCTCAAACCCCTATATAAAGCACAAGCTCCTCGACATAGCGCTCAATTCATGCTCAAAGTTCAACGCCCGGTGTCTGCCGTCGCTTCTTTCCTACGCAGATAAAAAGGGCGAGCTTCCAAAGCGGCTCGTGTTGTCGCTTGCGGCTTTCATACGCTTTTACAAGGGTGAATTCATTGACGGCGTATATACGGGAACGCGTCCCGGCGGCACTTACTCCATACGCGATGACCGCGATACCCTCGAATTTTTCGCCGATGTATGGAAGAACGGAACGGCTCAATCCGTTACGAATGCGGTATTATCGAACGAATCATTCTGGTCGGGGCGCGATCTTACTAATGTTTCGGGTCTTGAAAGCGCGGTCGCGGATTTATTATCCGATATGCTCAAACGGCCAATGCGCGAAATCGTGAAGGAGCATTCAAAGTGAGCGGACGAAAATTTCTTCTGAGGATAAACGACGCGGATTCGGTCGCGGTGGCGCTCGACTCGCTCTCAGCCGGCGAAACGCACGAGGTATGCGGGGATAGCGTAACCCTGTCGGACGATATACCCTTCGGTCACAAGGTGGCCCTCAGGGATATACCGGCGGGAAGCGACGTTATAAAATACGGCTATCCCATAGGGCACGCTGCGTTCGACATACGAAAAGGTCAGCATGTACACACGCACAACGTCAGAACGAATCTCGCCGGCGTTGTCAAATACACTTACAACCCGCGCACATATCCCCTCTTTCCCGCCCGTAACGCTTCGTTCGACGGGTACTTGCGCCCGGACGGATCGGTCGGCGTTCGAAACGAGGTCTGGATAATCCCAACGGTCGGCTGCGTGAATAACACGGCGAAGCTACTCGAAAAGGAGGCCGCGTCGCGCTTTACCGGAATGTGCGACGGCGTTTACGCGTTTACGCACAACATGGGATGCAGTCAGCTTGGCGACGACATGCTCAGAACGCAAAAGCTGCTCGCGGGGCTAGTCAGGCATCCAAACGCCGCCGGGGTTCTCGTTTTGAGCCTGGGATGCGAGAACAATAATCTCGATGAGTTTAAAAAGGTTCTGGGCGACGCAGATGACAATCGCGTAAAGTTTCTCGTCACGCAGGACTCGCGCGACGAAATAGAAGACGGTTTGTCGATTCTCGAACAGCTCGTCGACATGGCATCGGCTCAAAAACGCCAAACCGTTCCGGCGAATAAGCTTATAACGGGCTTTAAGTGCGGAGGCTCCGACGCCTTTTCTGGCATAACCGCAAACGCGCTTTGCGGGCGGGTAAACGATATAATCGTCTCCTGCGGGGGAACGACCATGCTGACGGAGGTTCCCGAAATGTTCGGAGCCGAAACCATACTTATGAACAGAGCCGTGAACGAGGGCGTATTTGACGATATAGTCAGGCTGATAAACGGCTTTAAGGGATATTTCACCAGGTATAATCAGGAAATATACGAAAACCCCTCCCCCGGCAATAAAAAAGGCGGGATAACCACCCTCGAGGAAAAGTCCCTTGGCTGCACGCAAAAGGGCGGACAGGCGCCGGTCGCAGGCGTTTTGGACTACGGCGACCGCGTCGTCCCCGGAGGCCTTAATCTGCTGAACGGTCCCGGAAACGACCAGGTGAGCTGCACTAATCTGGCCGCCGCAGGATGCCAGATTATACTCTTCACCACAGGCAGGGGCAATCCCTTCGGCTGCCCGGTTCCCACAGTCAAGCTCTCGTCCAACTCTCGCCTCGCTCATAACAAGCCCAACTGGATAGATTTCGACGCCGGTCGCCTGCTCGACGGCGGCGACTTCGACGGGCTTGGCGACGAGCTTTTCAACTATATACTCGAAGTGGCCTCCGGTCGGTTGACGCGAAACGAGATGTACGGCTACCGCGAAATATCGGTGTTCAGGGACGGCGTGATATTATAGCCGAAAAGCAACGCATATCAAAAAGCTCTTAATACTATAATTGAAAGGATGAATACAATGATTAAAGTGCGCCGAAATCCACTTACAAATAACTACGACGTTCCTATCTCGGTAGATGAATGGATTGATATTCTCTCATCCTTACGAGAAAATTCCAATATACTTGACGCGCTGGAAAAATGGTATCTGGCGCCCGGACATACATCATCGTTTAAAGAGCTTGGATTGAAATGGGGAAAACCCCATCAGTATTTCGGCGTTCAAAACATGATGCTTGGACAGGCGGCGATAAAACGACTAAACAGATTTGCAATAATCGGAGATGAAGATAAGGAAACCTTTTGGGGAGTCCCATTGATTTTAATCAACCAACAACATAATGTTTATACTTGTCGCCTTCGTCCCGAACTTGTAGAAGCTATTGAAAAAATGGGATTGTTCAGTGAGAATTCAAAGAAGCAATCTGTTAATTAAATCAGATTATTGGTGGTAGGATAAGATGACTATGACAGAGGTAGTAGCTGCCCTTATATGGGACGAAAACAGATTCATGATATGTCAGCGCCCCGCAAACAAGGCGCGCGGGCTTATGTGGGAATTCGTCGGAGGCAAGGTAGAGCCGGGCGAAACCATGCGACAGGCGCTCATTCGCGAATGCCGGGAGGAAATCGGCGTAACTATTAACACAGCGGATGTTTTTACGGATGTGGTACACGAATATCCGGACCTGGCCGTACATCTTACGCTTTTCAACGCGACGATCGCCGAGGGAACGCCTGAAAAGCTGGAGCACAATGATATACGCTGGATAACGGTGGACGAGATCCCAAAGTATGAATTTTGTCCGGCGGACGAGTCGATACTGTCCATGCTCAAGGCTTTGCCGCAGGGACGGCGTTGTTGAGGCT
>JAUNBY010000020.1:0-12658 GCA_030526935.1 Clostridia bacterium | reverse complement strand
TTTACCGTCGGCGTCGCGGACACTTCGGGCTGAGCGGGAATGGCGAAGTTCGCGACTACCGTCGTAAACTCGCTCGCTCCCCTTACCGCCACGCCGGCTATCGTCACGGCGTAGGCCTTCCCCGCCGAAGGATTCTGAAGGTAGAATGATACCTCGTCGTCATCTCTGTCGATGCCGTATATCTGATAGTCCGCTCCGTCCCCGTCCTTCACGGTAACGGCGAAAGCGGAGCCGTAGTATACGTCCTCGACAAACTCTACTTCGACTTTACCGCCTTCGTATCTGGCGGTCTTTACCGTCGGGGCGGCGCTTATCGCGGGAACTGTGAAACCCGCGGTTACGGACGCGTATTCGGCGCTGTCTCTGGTTGCGATTCCCGTTATCACAATCGTATAGCTCGCGCCCCTCGCGGGATTGATCATATAAAAGGACACATCGTCGTCGTCCCTCTCTATTCGGGCGATCTGGCAGGTTTCGCCCATACCGTCCTTTACGGTGACAGAGAAGGTGGCATTGTCGTATTTGACAGGCTGAATAAATTCAACTTCAACCTTGCCGTCGTCCAGGTCATAGTCAACTTTGAGCACATCGGACTGTGCGGCCATAGCGGGAACGGCAAGCATAAGCAAAAGCAGCAAAGCGGTTAGCGACGATATAAAATACTTGATAATATCCCCTCCTGACATTAAATTGTTACAATTACATTATAATGGAATACACATGTATGCGCAAGTGTTTTTTTAATTCTCACCTCGTAAACTAATCCGCAAAACCACGGGCATTATTCACATAAATATATACGACGCAAAAGTGTCTTTGACGCATCGAGTATTCTTAGCGTTAAATATAGCGTTATGAAATTAACAATCGCTGTTTTCTCTCAACGCCGCCCGATATATAGTCAGGCAGACGTCAATCCCCCAAATATCCCGAGGCGATGCGACGCGTAAGGTTTGGGCGCGAACCCGCGAGGTCGTCGAGATCGGTGCACGTAACTATGGTCTGCGCCCCTTCAAACGCTTCGAGAAGCATCCTTCTTCTTCCGGGGTCAAGCTCGCTCATCACGTCGTCGAGAAGGAGTATCGGAGATTCTCCCGTAGCCTTCGTTATTACGTCCATTTCGGACAGCTTTATTGACAGCGCGCAAGAGCGCTGCTGCCCCTGCGACGCGTATACCCTCGCGTCTGCGCCATTTATTGAAAGGCTTATGTCGTCTCTGTGCGGGCCAACGCAAGTCATGCACCGCTTCTGGTCGGTTTCAAGGCGCTCATCGAGTATCTTTAGCAGATCCTCCGCGAGCGCGTCGCCCGATTTATCGCTTTCGAGGCTCGGCTGATAGGCTATATCGAGCTTTTCGCCGCCATTGGTGAGAGAGGAATGAATACGCGTCGAATAAGCCGCGAGTACGTCGATAAATTCCCGCCTGATTTCGATTATTTTGGCTCCATATCTTGCGAGCTGTTCATTCCACTCGGAAATCGTCGCTAACAGGGACGGCCTTATCGCCGCCTCCCTGAGAAGCGCCCCGCGCTGATTTAGCGCGCGTATATAGCACTGAAGGTTGTAGTAATAGGCGGGGCGTATCTGCGAGAGGAGCATGTCGATAAAACGCCTGCGCTCTGCCGGCCCCTCTTTCACTATTCTAAGGTCTTCGGGCGAGAAGAGCACGCCCGTCACATGCCCCATCAATTCGCCCGAGCGCTCGATGGGCTTTGAGTTGACGGATATGGTCTTGCGCTTGCCGGAAGATATGCAGATGTCGATTGAGCGCGTTCCGTCGCGCCTTTCAACTTCGAGCGATATTCTCGCCGCTTCCGCGTCCCACTTTATCATTTCGCGGTCGCGGGCGGTCCTGTGAGACCGCCCGGTGCAGCACAGGTATATAGCCTCGAGTATGGCGGTCTTGCCCTGGGCGTTGTCGCCGTAGAGCACCGTGACGCCATCGGGCGGCGTGAGCAGGGCATGGCCGTAGACCCTGTAATTGTCAAGCTCCAGCTTTGTTACGCGCATTATTTTCTGCTCGCCATCTTCTTGCGGCGTTCGGTATCGAGTATTCTCTTGCGAAGGCGTATGGACTTGGGCGTTATCTCGACCAGTTCATCGTCTGAAATATACTCTATGGATTCTTCCAGCGTAGGTATTCGCAGGTTAGTCACGCGATATGTCTCCTCCGCTCCGGCGGAGTTGCGCATAGAAGTCAAATGCTTCTTTTTACAGACGTTTACGTCTATATCTCCGGGGCGAGAACTTGTGCCGACTATCATACCGCAGTAGACCTTTACTCCCGTCGAAACGAACATCTCTCCCCTGTCCTGTATGTAGAACATGGCGTAACTCGTCGTCTCGCCCGTCTCCGAGGCCACCAACGACCCCGCGATGCGCGTGGGTATATCGCCCTTGTACGGCTCGTAGCCGTCGAATATGGCGTTCATTACGCCCTCTCCGCGCGTGTCGGTCAGAAACTCCGAGCGATAGCCGAAAAGCCCCCTCGAAGGTATGGAGAACTCGAGCCTCATTCTGTCCTCTCCGTGCATCGCGAGAAGCGTTCCGTGCCTGCGGCCGAGCTTTTCTATAACGGCTCCCACATACTCGCCCGGCACGTCGCAGACGACCTTCTCCATAGGCTCGCACAGTTCCCCGTCTATGGTCTTATAAAGAACCATGGGCTTTGTCACAGCGAACTCGTAACCCTGGCGGCGCATCGTCTCTATGAGTATGGACAGGTGCAATTCGCCCCTTCCCGATACTCTGAAGGCGTCGGTGGACTGAGTATCCTCAACCCTCAGAGATACGTCGGTCTGCATTTCCTTAAAAAGTCTCGCCCGCAGATGTCGCGAAGTGACGTACTGCCCTTCCGTTCCGGCGAAGGGGCTGTTGTTTACGCAAAACGTCATGGAAACCGTAGGTTCGTCTATCTTTATAAACGGCAGCGGTTCGGGCGCATCCACCTGGCACAGCGTATCGCCTATGGCTATGTCCTCAAAGCCGGTTACGGCGACTATATCGCCCATTTGCGCGGATTCGCACGGCGAACGCTTAAGTCCGTCGTACATGAACAGTCCCGCCAACCTGGTTGGCATGGAAACGCCGTCGCTGTCGTAAGAGCATTTCACGGCCATCTGACCGGCCTTTATCGTTCCCCGCGCTATGCGGCCTACGCCTATGCGGCCAACGTATTCGTTGTAATCTATGGTGGAAATCAGCAGTTGCAGCGGTTCATCCGTCGATCCTTCGGGCGCGGGTATATGCTTTAATATGGTGTCGAAAAGCGGGCGCAGATCGCTTCCGGGCTTTCTCCAATCCATGGTGGCGGTGCCGTCGCGACCGGAGGCGTAAACCACGGGGCTGTCGAGCTGCTCGTTTGTCGCGTCGAGGTCGAGCAAAAGCTCCAGCGTTTCGTCAATCACCTCGTCGCATCTGGCGTCCGGCCTGTCGGTCTTGTTGACGACAATTATGACCGGAAGCGACAGATCGAGCGCCTTTTTAAGCACGAAGCGGGTTTGCGGCATAGGCCCTTCGAAGGAGTCCACGAGCAGCAGCACGCCGTCCACCATCTTAAGCACGCGCTCGACCTCGCCCGAAAAATCGGCGTGTCCGGGAGTGTCTACGATATTTATCTTTACGCCCTCGTAATGCACGGCGGTGTTTTTAGCGAGTATGGTTATTCCGCGCTCGCGCTCCAAATCGTTTGAGTCCATGACGCGCTCGGCCACCTGCTGATTTTGCCTGAACACTCCGCCCTGCTTGAGCATTTCATCCACAAGCGTGGTCTTGCCGTGATCAACGTGGGCTATTATCGCAATATTTCGTATATCCTCGCGTACTATTTTCAAAATAAATACTCCCTTCAATCAGGCGAACACGTCGGCTTCGGTGCGGTCGGCGGTTTCGTTCAGTTCAAGTCCCTCGTTGTTTTCCTTTGCGAGCCTTATGCTCCACTCGTTTTCGAAAAGCAGCACATCTCTTCCCGAGCGGTCTATGGCAATGGCCGTGGTGCTCGTGAGCCTCAGTCTGTCAAGCGGCTTGGGCGTTTTGGCTACCCAGCGCACGTATCTGAACGGCAGGGCTTCCCTGACTATATCCACGCCGTACTCATATTTAAGCCTGTGCTCGAGAACCTCTATCTGCAAAACGCCTACTACGCCCGCTATCATCTCCTCGCGGCCTATATTCGGGCGTTTGAACGTCTGTATGGCTCCCTCCTGAGACAATTGAGACACGCCTTTGAGAAACTGCTTTCGCTTCATCGAGTCCTCGGGGCTTATGCGGCAAAAATATTCGGGGGCGAACAAGGGTATCCCCGCGTATTTGACGGGTTCGCCCGTTGAAAGCGTATCTCCGAGCCTGAATATGCCGGGATCGAACAGTCCTATTATATCGCCGGGATAGGCGACCTCTACCGCCTCGTGTTCCTGCGCCATAAACTGTTGCGGCTGCTTGAGGACTATCTGCTTGCCAAGTCCGGAATCGTAAACGCTCATGCCCTTTTCAAACACGCCCGAGCATATGCGCAAGAACGCCAGCCTGTCGCGGTGCGAGGGGTTCATATTGGCCTGTATTTTGAACACGAAGCCCGTGAAATTTTCGGACGCGGGCTCTATGAGTCCCCTGTCCGACATCCGAGGGGTTGGCGACTTGGTATACGATAAAAACCTTTTCAAAAACGGCTCGACTCCGAAGTTGTTTGACGCGGAGCCAAAGAACATGGGCGTGAGCTGACCCGAGAGTATTTTTTCCAAATCGAACGGATCTCCCGCGACATCTAAAAGCTCGGTGTCCTCGAGAAGCTTTTTATAATAACCGGCGCCGATAACGTCTTTCAGGCGCTCGTCGTCTATCGAGTATGAATTGACCTCGACCTGCCTTTGTCCATGGTCGCCGCCTGCGTATATTTCAACCATCCGAGTGTCGCGATGATAGACGCCCTTAAAGTCGCCGTGTACGCCTATGGGCCAGTTGACGGGGCAGGAGCTTATCCCCAGCACGTTTTCCATTTCCTCCATAAGCTCGAACGGGTCTTTACCGGCGCGGTCGAGCTTATTGACGAATGTGAATATAGGTATTGACCTCAGACGGCACACCTTGAAAAGCTTTACCGTCTGTTCCTCCACGCCCTTCGCGCAGTCTATGAGCATGACGGCCGAATCCGCCGCCACAAGCGTCCTGTAGGTATCCTCGGAAAAGTCCTGATGCCCCGGGGTATCAAGTATGTTTATACGGTATCCGTCATAGTCGAACTGCATGGCCGACGATGTGACCGATATTCCGCGCTGTTTTTCGATTTCCATCCAGTCGGACGTCGCGTGGCGCGCGGCCTTGCGCGCTTTGACGGAACCCGCCTGCCTTATCGCGCCGCCGTAAAGAAGCAGCTTCTCGGTAAGCGTAGTCTTGCCTGCGTCCGGGTGTGATATTATGGCAAAGGTGCGCCTGCGCTCGGTTTCATATACCAGCTCGTCGTGCCGCATGTCGTGTTCCCCCAATCAAATAAAAAGCCAACCATTATAATAAAACGCGGCGGGCGGGCGTGTCAACCAAAGGGCCGGAATTTTTAGTTAAGATAGCGGTAAGGCGTCCCGCGTCCATTTCGTAGACGCAGTCGCAGAGTATTTCTATGTCCTCGCGGTTGTGGCTGGCTAAAAGTATGGTCTTGCCCTGTCCTTTCAGTTCGAGAAAGAGCTTGCGCATATCATCCACGCCGCGATTATCCAGACCGTTCATAGGTTCATCGAGTATGAGCAAATCGGGATTCTCCATTATTGCCTGAGCTATGCCCAAGCGCTGCTTCATTCCCATCGAGTATTTGCCTACCCACTTTCTGCTCCCGGGATCCAGGCCTATCGTCCTTATTGCCCTGCGAATATCCTCATTGGATATTTTATTGTTAATGAGCGCCAGGAATCTCAAGTTAGCGAACCCGCTGTAATTTGGTAAAAAACCGGGTGTCTCAATAAGCATTCCTACATTTGAGGGCGTCGATACATCTTTCCCGATGATTTGGCCAAACACGCGTATCTCGCCTTCGGAAAAGGGCATCAGTCCCAGTATGCACTTAAAAAGCATCGTCTTTCCGGAACCGTTTCGCCCAATAATTCCGTGAATGGCGTTTTCATCAAACGACACGTTTACATCAGAGAGTACCGTCTGGTTCTTAAATCTTTTGCTCAAATTCGATATTTCAATAGCCGCCATGTGCCTTCCTCCACTGATTTTTACTGATCGATTACTACGTCTATCGCTTTGCGTCTGTATCTGATATAGGCAAGCCCCATAAACAGCGCGAGCAGCCCTGCGCCAACCGTATAAATATAGCCCAACGATGGTGTGCCGCTCAAGCCTGATACATCTATCAGCGAAAGCGTCATCCAGGAGCCGGGCGAGAAGAATAGAAGCCCGGGGCCGGAAAAATTCAGTGCGAAAACCGAAACCATGGTCAGTATGCAGCCCATTATGACCCCACATGCCTTTGGCAACAAGGTGTTTATCGCAAATATCATCATTCCATATACAGACGTTACCAGCCATGTCAAAGACAGCATGAGAAGCATGGCTTGCCACGGCTCATACATCGTCAGCACAAAATAATATACCGCGAACTGAATGCCGTCTACAGACGCTTCCTCCGCGAGCGTATAAATCAAACTGCCCCAATCTGTCGTCCATTCCATATGCGGCAGCATTGAAAACGCGCACAGCGCGGCTATAAATATCTGATACAGGAGCGCGCAGACAAAGATATACAGTATTTGCCCCGCAAACCAGCGCCGCCTTCCGCACCTGATGAATTCAAAGGGCGTTTCCTCGTTGATGAACGGAGCGTCGCAGTACAGCAAAACCATCGCGATTTGAAGCGTCATTGAAAGATACCAGTCCTCCGTTATAAACGAATATATCCACGGCGATACTGGGTACTCCATCTCGACTGAAAAAGCTACTACCGGATTTCTGACCCATTCCCATATCATAAGAAACGACAGAATAGTCAATACGTACATTCGAGGGCTTGAACTCCATCGCCTCAGATGATTTACACATATATGCATACTCTCACGCATGACCCTGAACCCTCCGTTTTACTCCGCGCCAAAACATCAGCCCAAGCGCAAACATCCAGATTAGCGCATATACAGGCGCGTGTATAGACGTGCCAATCTCCGTTTCCAGTCTTACGCCAAATTCGCTCAGCACGAATATGGGGTTAAGAGTTCTTATGGGTATCGCGTTGATCACAAAATAGTAAAAAATCAAAGGGGACGACAGCGCCACGAATTTATTGGGAATATACGCGGTAACGGTTATCGCTACCGCCGCACAAAGCATTCCCAAAAGAACGCGTCTCATAACAAGCGTACAAAGAAATAGCTCATCCTTTCCTTGATTCAGTAAATCGCCAAAAGCCGCGGAACCGGCGTAAGCGTCGAAAATACTTCCGGGGGCGCTGATGGGGTACTTAAGCGCCAATACCGCGATAAACATCGCATATCCAAGCGTCACGACGATGCCAGCCGCAATGCTCGCAACGACAAATTTCGACCAGATATAACCGTTAAGAGAGGAACGCTTCGCCGCGTAGTAGGTGAACCGGCTGCGCCATTCGCCGCAAAACGCCGTCGCAAATGGCGCCGCGCCTATTACAATCTCAATGTCCGAAAACTCCTCCGCATGAAATAGGTATAAAACGCTTGAACGACTTGACATGGACGCTTCCTGCCATACGCCCAGTATCAGTATCGCCGTAATCGCAAAGACGCTTATATACGTAAGCGGTGAAGCGAACGCGCGGCGGAGATCCATTCTGAATGCGCATAAAAAACTACTCATTTCATATCACCATCGCCATGCTTAGACTTCCTTACCCGTAATCGCGTTAAACGCCGTCCATCTCGTGGAATCCTCCCACGGCCAGTCGGGTTCGGGGCAAACGCGAATATACCAGATTGGCACAAGCTTTCGCAGTGTGGGCGTCCCCTTTACAGGCGCAGGTACGAAGCACAAATGCATACCGTTCACATATCGCATATCTTTTTTCAATATTCTTTTATACTTGGCCTTTAATAGCTCAAGCGCTTTTTCGTAGCCTATGAGCGGTTTTTGCTCGCCCTTTTCACCGGTTTGTTTAACCAGCCCATCAGCTTTTATACACTCAAGTCCGTTTTCCGATATAATCATGACAATCCCGCTCGGTTCGATGTAATAATCCTGACGAATGCTTGTAAATCCGTCCTTATCAAGCGGTATTCCGTCAAACACCTGTGAAAACGTAAGGTAATAAAAATCGTCATTTTCATTCCAATCAAGCTTTATTTCAATGTAACCATCTCGAATGTCGCTTCGAATATCCGAGTCCCTGATTATTTCACTAGTCACACTCTGCAAGGTTCTTCCGTCGATCGCGTAGCAGCCCGTGAGAGCAATATCCCCGGATATAGAGAGCTTTTCAAGTATCTCCCGCGCCTGCATCTCGACGTCCCGCGCGGATTTGAAGCTTAATCCCGCACCGTTTGAGGCTTCGTCATTCAACATGGAAGTGCCGGCTAAGGCAATCGTCTGAGTTACGCATCTTCCCGTATGCGTATTATAATAAATCTGGTTGTCCCTGACGAGCATGTGAACGCCGTCGTCATATTTTGCGGTGTAATACGCGCCGTCGAACTCAAATCCTTCGAGCGCTTGGCGCGAATCCTCATCAATGAGTACGCCATTGGGGGCGAAGCAATCCTTAACCATTTGCAAGTCGGGCTTGAGTGCCTCCACGACTATGCCACTTGTCACATAGTCGCGCTCGATTATGTCGCCCGCAGGTATATTCAGCGCAAGCTTAGGCAGCAACTGGCCGTCTATGCGTTCCTGCGCGTGTGAAACCGCCAGGCTTAACAGGCATATGAAGCAAAGGGACAGGTTTAGTAGTCTTTTCATGTCAGTATATCTCCTTTTACTAATCGATTGAAGCGGTATATGCTCATGAGGAGCGAAGCGATTGCCCCGTCATTTTCAACGAACCCGGCTTAATTTCCCCGCATCCATTTCATACACATCGTCGCAAAGAACGTCTATATCCTCGCGGTTGTGGCTGGCGAGGATGATGTTTTTACCGCGATTTCTTAATGTTTTCAACAGTTGCCTGATATCTTGAACGCCCTGTTTATCAAGCCCGTTCATCGGTTCGTCCAAAATCAGAATTGGAGGGTCTTCCATGATCGCTTGAGCGATTCCCAGTCTTTGTCGCATACCAAGCGAGTACGCCCACAATTTTTTACGTGACGATGGATCAAGGCCAACCAAGCGCATGACAGCCTCTATCTCGCCTTTACCTATGACGCCGCGTACATCCGCAAGAAATTTAAGATTTAAATAACCGGAGTAATATGGCAAGAAGCCCGGCGATTCTATGATGGCGCCGATTCCTTTCGGAATGTTTACCGCACTGTCAATAGCTACGCCGGAAACCGTAATGACGCCATCGCTTGCTGGCATAAGGCCGCATATCAGTTTTAACAAAACCGTTTTTCCGGATCCGTTATATCCGATTATACCGTGTATTGCGCCACAATCCCAATCGGCGCAGATTCTATCAAGTACCTGCTGAGCTTTAAAGCGCTTACAGACATTCCGTAAGCATATTGCGTGACGATTATCCATAGAAGCCTCCTTACGTCGTATGCCTTGTACAAATATTTTTGCCGCGAATGGATACCGCACATAGTATGCTAAGGCATGTAACGCCCGTTGTAAAGAATATCGCGGCGTAGCCGGGAGTGGGAAGGAGCGTTATGCCCGTCGGATCCAGCCAGTTAAGCGCGGCAAGGGAAACAGGCGACGCGTGAAGCGGGATTACGTTGAAACCCCACATAAAATAAGCCCAATTCAGAAATACAAACGCTAACGGTACGAATAAGCCGTACATTGTGTTAGTGTGAATATTAACAATATAGATGATTTCAAGAAGGAACACGCTCAAAGCGACAGCCAGCGCCATGCTCGTGAAAAATGCCTTTAGTACGGAGTAGTTAGCCATGACAAGTGTGCTCGACGAAAAGTGATATGACGGATTGTATTGCAGCGTCGAAAAAACCGTCCCCCATTCATTTCGCCAGTCTATGCGCCCAAGCAAAACCAGAAAGCAACACACAGCTACAAACAGCCAGTACGCAACGCTGACGGCGAACATAAACAGCAGTTGCCCGAGCGACCATTCGAGGCGTCCGGATCTCATGATCACATTCGGTTGCGCGTCGTCGATAAAGGGAGCGTCGCTCATGAGAAGCATCAATCCTACGATCAGCAGCGATACCATGGAAGCGGTTATCGTGATACATGTAAAAAGGGCAAACGGCGAAGCAAGGACATTATATTCAGCGCAAAGGCTTCGTACATCCTGACTCGCGTAGAACACGATAAAAAACGCGGCTATAGGTACGGCAATTGCCTTTGGCGTAGTAATCAGTCTTCTCAGGCTGTATCTACATACGCGAAGAGCCGTTTTAAATCTATCCATTCCTAAGCCTCCTTGATGCAACGATAAAGTAAACTATCGACCAGAAAAGAGTAAATGGTATGAGTACGCATATTGTTTTTATAAACGCCTGCATGGGTTCGATATAGTTCGTTATCCCTAATTCTATATAGCGAATCCCCGGATATTTCGACCCTGTCCATATAACGTAATACGCGTCGAGGTATTCCCACAGATAATAGAAAACAGTTGGCGCAAGTACGATTAAAAAGCGACTACGCAAAAAGGGCGAAATGGCAAGGGCGCTCGTCGCCCACATAGCCGCGCCTAAGGCTCTTACAATGCTTTGAGCTAATAAAAATAGCATGGGCTTCCCTTCGAGCGCCCACTTCCCGAAGCTGCTCGCCGCCCACTGCGATACGCTGGATTCGGGGCCATAGTCGGCAATTGGAAATTTCAGGCTTACCAGGCCAATGAATATCAACATCCCCAATAGAACCGCGCAGAACGATGCCAGTTGGCAAATGATCAGTTTGGACAGAATATACCCGCGCCCGCCGCCTCTTATGATCAATGCGCGATTAAAACCGAAACGTAAGTCATGATAGAATGCCGCGGAATAAACGACCGACGCGACGCTCGGGAGCATCCACTGAACCATTCCCATTTCTGCGGAAAGTCGGAAAAGATATATGACGTCTATGTCTTCCGGGTTAAACTCCAAATCGGGAATAACGTGTTCAAATTGTATCAACACCGTAAATAAAACACATAGCCAAAATCCTCCGCCACAAAAGGCGCGCCGCGCGTCCCCCTTTGCAAAACCCGGCACACTCGATTTTGAATACTTCACCATGACCCCATCACATACCCCTCTATCGCGTCCACCAGAAAGTATTCCGGTATATAATCAGCGGGCAGTCCCGATTCCTGTACCGTCGGGCTTATACTCTCAATAACCCATGCCGGTTGTAGCGTAAATACCACGCCCGCCTTATCGTCGTCCGAATCCTTGCGGCTAACCGGCACATATTGAAGGCTGATTCGGGAAATCATATAGGTTTGTGCGTAGTCTCCAAGAATCATATTGCGATCTTCCGCGAAGATTTGAGCGGCTTTCACGTAGCTTATCAGCTTTTGGGGGCTCCCCGCTTCGATTACGGAAAAGGGATAACGCACCACGACGCGTATAATTCCATCGTGATCATACGCCAAAGATATGTCCGTCCCATGCAGGGCAATACCGCTGCGCTTATGCGCGTAGCTGTCGCGAAAAGCCGGTATGCCGTCATACTGCTGGCGAAGGAATACCGCGTAAGCAATATCCTCGTCGGGCCACTCGCAATAGTCAGGAATCTCAAGTGCGCCCCAGCCGCCATTACCCTCGCCCAGTTCGTTATTAAAGGCGATCAACCTGTTATAAACCCTGTTATACTCGGTTCTTGTAACCCGATAGATCCCCTCGAATTGGCAGTCCAACCCAAGGGTTTTCATCAATTCGACGCTGGCTTTCTCCACGTCGGCAACCGACATGAACCCCGCGTCGCCTGCCGGCATATTTGCCGCGCAATACGGTTCTAAACCAACGTTGACCACGTTGGAGAGCTTATCGCTTACATCCGTCGTAAGGCGGAAAGCTGACTGACCGACGATCCGCAAATGCACCTTTTCCCCCAGATAAGTGGATTTAGGCGTATACCCCTCATCCGTAACCTCGCGATACTCATAACCGTCCAAAAGTACATCCGCCAGCCAATCCGGATCCCAGAAAACCGTCTTTGCCCGCAAAACAGGCGCTTGCGAATAATTTCCGCCCTCCACGTCAGCCGCAAACGACACGCACCCGTCGCTGTATTCAAAAAATGTGCCTTGCGCAAGGCAGCTTCCTGATAAGAGGCAAGTTAGCGCCACTATTAGAATGATTGCTTTTCTATACATATGAATTGATCCTTTCTTTTGTCTGTGGAGCTGCCCTATGATAAATCATAGTATTTCACGCTCCATCCCTTATCCTTACACTTATTAGTGTAATAAGCGAGGGCATTCCTGACCGAAATAAATGAATTTTGACAAATTTGTATATTTTCGCCAATATACTCAACGAAAATATATTTACATATACTATTTCAGCATGTTCAAAATGTTTGTAAAAAATGATATATTATGATATACTGTATTGCATTGATTATTGGCAATACATCGTCTAGG
>JAUNBY010000368.1 GCA_030526935.1 Clostridia bacterium | reverse complement strand
CGTTCTTCCTTGCCTCTCCTGGCTGAAAGCCGCGCGTAGCGCCAAGGAGAGGTGCCCGCCGCAGCGGGCGGAGAGGTTCCCCCGTGAGGGTGTTACGACTCTTGGGTTGATGACATTGACTCCAGGGGGAGTGTTGATGTACGGCATACCTGAGTTTCGTCTGCCCAAGAAGCTGGTAGGACAGGAGATCAACTCTCTGCGTGATATTGGAGTGGATATCCGGACTAATGTCGTAGTGGGAAAGTCTGTCACTCTTGATGAGCTGTTGAAGGAGGAATGCTTTACAGCCGTATTCATAGGCAGCGGCGCGGGCTTGCCGCGGTTTCAGGGAATACCGGGAGAACAGTTGTGCGGCGTATATTCGGCTAACGAGTTTCTGACCCGGATCAACCTGATGAAAGCCTACGATTTCCCCAACCACCTGACGCCGGTGAAAGTTGGAAGGAATGTGGCGGTAATTGGAGGCGGTAACGTAGCCATGGACGGTGCGCGTTGTGCGTTGCGCATGGGTGCGGAAAAGGTGTCTATCGTATACCGGCGCGGTGAACGGGAGATGCCCGCCCGCGCAGAGGAAGTACATCACGCAAGAGAGGAGGGTATTGAGTTCAGGTTGCTCACCAACCCGACCCGAATACTGGGTGGCGACAAGGGAAATGTTGTAGCAATGGAGTGCGTGGAGATGGAACTGAGCGAAATGGATGCTTCGGGACGCCGTCGCCCGATGGTAAAGAAGGGCAGCGAATTCACCATGGAGGTTGAAACTGTGGTGGTAGCTATAGGCAACAGTCCAAATCCTATGTTAACATCCAACACTCCAAGTTTGGAAACCCAGAAATGGGGCGGCGTTATTGTAGACGAGGACACACTCAAGACCAGCCGGGATATGGTGTATGCCGGTGGAGACGCTGTCACCGGCGCAGCCACGGTCATACTAGCTATGGGCGCGGGCAAACTGGCTGCCAAATCCATCGACGAGGCGCTAGCCAAGTAGAACAAGAAATTAACCCAATGACATCGTTGAGTTCTGCCCGGTTAGTGGAATGCCGTGAGAGTTCACAACCGGGCTTTAGGTTTATGCTGTCTAATAAAAACATCCCCTTACGACGCCTTCGCCATTAGCTCATCGGGTCTTATAAACACCGTATCCCTTCCGCACTCCTGCGCGTACCCAACCGTCATGGCCGTGCCTCCTGGCTGCCCGTCGTAGACCGCTATCAGCGTATCACAATTATCAACAAGGTACCTGTTCCTCAAAAACATGCATAGGGAATGGCACTGGTAATTATACCTTTGTAGTAGATAGGCGTAGCGCATATGATGCATACGAACGAAACGCATGTTTTCGTGAGTTGCTTAATAGTGGGAATTATGTATTTGCGGACGGGCACTTATGCCTGAATGAGCCGAGATACGTTAAAGTAACCAACCAGAATACGTGTCTGACGAGATGGGCGAACGCGCACGTCGATGAGTGCTGCCTGCGCTTTATCAGCGTATACGAGCAAAACGAAGTGTCAGAGTATCACTTCGGCGCTTTAAACAGCGACGAAGAATATAACAGCCACTACCTGACATATACGGATGAGAATAGAAATCTTTCCAGAAAGGAGCAATTGGCGGCTATGGCACAGTTGCTGGACAGTCTTCCATCCACATTTCACGAGGCGCTGGAACGTTTGATGCGTATGAAACAGATAACAATAGAGCAGTTGGAGAATAGAGCGCTGTTATCAACGCGAACAATATCCAGATTACGTTCGGATGAACGCCGGGAATACTCGCTTGATCAGGTGATAGCGATATGCGTTGCGCTGCGTCTGCCGCCGTGGTTATCAGACGAGATGCTGGTACGCGCGGGTTTTACGCTAAGAAAGATCCCGTTGCACAGGGCTTATCGTTTTATACTTGACTGCATGTTCATGGATAACATAGAGGACGTGCAGAAGTTTCTAACGTCAAGCGGACATCCTCCGCTAAACCTGAAAGCGTCGGCGTAGTATCCCGGCATATTTGGATCGGAGATTCATCTGCCAATGCAAGAAACAGCATATAGTGACGACTACGCGCCAGTAGCACAAGACGATCGGATATCCGGTCGTTTTTTCTTTTCTGATCGTTGTTGAAGGGAAGATCGGTATGCCGAGGTAATCTTGTCACGGCGATCACGTATCAAAGTATGCGTTTCGCAGCCCAGTGTACTATTACCATCCGCAAACAAGAGCCATGGAGGGTGAAATCCCGTAAAAAGGCTTGTTGTTAATGAAAATTAACATGGGTGGAGCACGCCACGGCGTGGCGTGGTCTCAAAGCCCCATATATAAGCATTTTTCTCAAAAAAGGCCAAAAAAACGCCCTAAAAAGGTGGTTTTTGGGGCCAAAACACGCCAGCGCGTGGCGTGGTGTTTTGAGCCATTCTCAGTTATCATTTTTCCAAGCAGGAGCGTTATCAAGATGAAAGGGCATTGAGAAAACGGAGATATACCACTATATCTGGTATCTCACGGATAAGGCTTCTACTAATACTCGCGACGAGGAAAAAACCCACAGCGACGCTTGATGCATAAGGCCGAGCTGGGCATAGTCGGACAAAACGCTGAACGCGGGAGCGCGTTCAAAGAGCGGATTTTGGCCGACTGCCCAAGCTCGGCCTTTTTTTATTCTCAAAGCGCTGCGGAAAGTGAAGAAACACGATGAAGATGGCGCTTACGGACATAAAGAAGATACTTGGCGAACTGATACTTGAACTGGCGGCGGCGAGCGACGCACGGCTTGATGAGATAAAGGATATGGTGTTCAAAACGGCAAAAACGCCCGCGCCCCTCCCCGTCGCCAGCGGAATGGAGCAAATCGCCGCCGCGCTGATTGCTATCATTCCCGCGAACAGACCAGTTCAGCCCGGCAGTCTGTACGCGCGGTTGTCCCTTCTTATAACGTCCCTGCAAATCGCGGCGCGAAAAGACCAGTGGAGCAAGAGCGTCGATAAGGCAACAGGAACGGTGAAGTATTTTCCCTGCATAGACGATGTGTATACAGGCCACTGTCCTGATTGCGGGGCGCCACTCATCCGGTTTGGTTATCGCAAGCGGAGCGTCCTCGACCTGCCGACGGTAAGGTTTGAAAGGAACGCCCGGAAGCAGCTTCGCGCGATCTACGCGCATATGGGTGGGCGGTTGCTATGCTCGATCAGGCTCCGTTTTGAGCTTGGCGAGTATATACGCT
>JAUNBY010000019.1 GCA_030526935.1 Clostridia bacterium | reverse complement strand
GGGGAACGGCCAAACCAACGCTCGGCCGCAAACCCGCAAATTACAGGCTGGCGGGAGCGCAATGCGCTCCCGGTTGTTCACTTCAATCCTCGATTTTGCGTAACTCTTTGCGCGCTGATGGTGGCTGATTAATAGAATTTGCAAAATCAATACTTGACTTTATCGACGAAAAGCGTTATGCTGTTATGGAGCTTCGGCTTAAATTGATTACGCATGGGAGGTGGCACGTAATGGACGAAGGCGGAAAAAGTCTGTCGGCTGAAGGCGTGCCTCGATCATGCGGGGACGGGCTGTAAGGGCCTGTCCAAAGCATAAAAGGCACCTTTCGCCTGTAACGACACCGCCAACCGTCCGGGGGCTTGACAGGGCGTATATCGCCCGCGCCTGTTTGCGCGCGCAAGCCGCTGGGATTTTTTCGCGAAAATAAACGGGAGGTGTTTTATATGGATTGGGAGGTAATTACAAAAAGGCTTAACCATTTATTGGATACTCAGCGCCACGGTGAATTGCGCGGCGCTTTGATGATGCTAAACGAGGTCGATATAGCCGAATTCCTTCAAACGCTCGACAAGGATAAGCTTTTGATGGTGTTTCGCATACTGCCCAAGGATATATCTTCCGACGTTTTTGCCTACATGGACAACGAGCAGCGTCAGATGCTCATAGAATGCATATCGGATACCGAAATCGCGAAGCTGGTGGATGATATGTTTATTGACGACGCGGTGGATTTCCTCGAGGAATTGCCCGCAAGCATAGTGAAGCGCGTTTTGCAGAATTCCGACGTGAAAAGGCGCGCCATAATCAATCAGTTTCTTCGCTATCCCGACAACTCCGCGGGCTCCATAATGACCATAGAATACTGCGAGTTCCGCTCGGGGACGACGGTAGCGCAGGCGATGACGGAACTGAAGGGAACGGGCATCGACAAAGAGACCATATACACCCTCTATATCATCGACCAGAAGCGCCAGCTCATCGGAACCGCGCCGCTTCGAAAGCTGATAATGGCCAACGACGAAACGGTAATCGACACGTTTATGGAGACCAACGTCATTTCCGTAAAGACCCTCGACGACCAGGAGACCGTCGCCGAGACCGTCAGAAAATACGACCTCATGTCAATACCCGTCGTTGACACGGAAAACCGCCTCGTGGGGATAATCACGGTTGACGACATAGTAGACGTCATAGAGGAGGAGAACACCGAAGACTTCGAGAAGATGGCGGCGCTTTTGCCGTCAGACAGCGAATACCTGAAGACAAATCCTGTAAAGCTCGCCCTCAACCGCATACCCTGGCTTTTGATACTGATGATTTCCGCGACATTCACGGGCATCATAATAACAAACTACGAAGGCCTTTTGAACTCGACGACGGTAGGCATAATACTCACAAGCTGCATTCCCATGATGATGGACACCGGAGGCAACTGCGGGGCGCAGGCCTCGACGCTCGCCATTCGCGGCATGGCTCTGGGAGAGATAGAGTTTAAGGACATATTGAAGGTACTATGGAAGGAACTTCGCGTTGCGGTTATGGTGGGATTCGTCCTCGCGGCGATAAACTTCGCCAGACTCATGCTCTTTTCGGGCGAGTCGATGACCGTCGCGGTTGCGTCGGTGGTGTCGGTCAGCATGTTCCTGACGGTGCTCTTTGCGAAGTCCATAGGTTGCACTCTGCCCATGTTCGCAAAGAAAATCCACCTCGACCCCGCGCTCATGGCGAGTCCGCTCATAACGACGATTGTCGACGCCTGCTCGCTTATGATACTGTTTTCCATATCGACGAGTGTGTTGGGGATTTAGCGAAGCCGATTTCGTAAAAACATATCTCATTTCGCGCGGATGGTTCGGGGGTTTTGTACATGACCCGAGAACCATTCGCGCGGATTGTTTACGCCGCCGCGCCGCAACCGCCATGTCCGCCTAATTCGAGGTAATCTGCTGATAAGCGCGGAAAAGCGTCAGGTCTCCGGTTCGATTGAATCCGGTCATGAGCGCGTTCATCGCGCGTTCGTTATCTCCCATCGCGACGTATATATCGCTTACGGCCTTGTAGTTCTCAGCGGCGTTCTCGTCGAGCGTTATGCACTTGGCGTAGGCGGCCAGAGCGGTTTCGTAGTTAGCCAGAAGCGCCTGCGTCGAGGCGACGTCCCGCGCGTATTCGTAATTATCCGGATCGAGTCGAAGCGCGTCGTAGTAATACCTGGCGGCGCTTTGAACGTCTCCGTCGGCGAGATAATTATCCCCCAATCGCGAATAGGCGCCGGCGGGAGCGCCCCAGCCGATGCTGGCGCGGTATTCCTGTCCGCCCGGAAGTACCAGCAGCCAAAACACGTATATCATGACACCTAAAAGCACGATTCCCGCGATAAGAGAGCGCCGTCTGGCCCGGCGGTCGCGCATGCGGTCTTCGTCGTAAGGATCCTCGTCGGGGAGGACGGCGTCGTCAAAGAACATATCGTCGCGACGCTTCCGGCGGGGAATCAGCGTGCTCGCGTCGCGCCCGGCGACGGGCGCGGGTCTGTCCGGTATGACCTGCTTTCGTCCGGAACCCGATACGGCGACCTTCTCCCGGCGCACGGCGCGTCGAGGCGACGCGGCCAGCTTCTTGCCGCAAAACGCGCAAAAGACCGCATTTCCGGCATTCTCGTTCCCACAGTTTTCACAAACCATTTCTCATTCCTCTATGTCTCAGCGTTGTTTGTAAGTTCAGCTGTTTTAGCGCCTTGGCTTTCGCGCGTCTATTCGATGTTTTTGAGCGTTTCGTAATACCTGTCGCCGTCGTATACGCGATCATGGTTGACTTCGCCGCCCAGCATTTCGATAGAGTTGCGAATTTCCAGATAGTCCAGATAGTTTACATCCGGCAGATCGAGCGCCGCGGTCAGGGCCTTTATCGCCCTCTCGTCGCCAAGTTTTCCGAGAAGCGCCGCGTACATCGCGCGCTTATCGGGATTGGTGATGAATTCGCGCATCGTATATATATAGATGCGTTCATCGCCCGGAAAGTTGCATAATATGTCCAAATATGTGCAAAGCGCCGATTCTCCGACGCTGTCGAGCCGGTTAAGCATGGGGGCGACGGGCTTCTCTCCCAGAGATTGAAGAAACTGCGCCGCGATGTCGGCCAGGTCGTCCTCGTCTTCGCGGGTATCTATGAGGCTGAGGCAGTATTCCACAGGGGCTTCGTCGCCAATGGCCGTAAGAAGATTAAGAGCTGTCGCGCGCAAACACTCGCACGCGTCCTCGTCCATAACCAGTCGCATGAGCGGCTTAACCGCTTCTTTGCCGATTTCGACGACGCGTTCGAGCATAAGGTCCGGGGCATCAAGCCCCGCGTCCTCATATTCGCGCATCGCCCGTACCAGTTCTTCGGCGTCGCTGAACCCGGAAAAATACTCGCTGGGACTAAGCCCGTCGAGTTCTGGACGCCTTTCGTTGATAAAGCGTATATATACCTCGTGCATCTTTCCTTCAAGTTCGTCGGAAGTGGCTTTGCCCGAGTTTTCTTCCATCCAGCTTTTCAGGTATTCCCTGAACATGCCGTCTATATCGACTATTCTCATTGCTTCTCCTTTTGCGCGGCATAAAAACGCTGACATCTTTTCACGCGTCCGAGGGAGCTTCCCATTTTCATCGCGACTGTGCTCAATTCAACCGACATGTCCATATCCTTCATGACGTTATAGGCCAACACCGTCGCCCACGAGCGCGCGTCAGAGTGCACAGGCAGGTTTTTTGCGTTCAGTAGCGGTTTAAGCGTCTTGTTAAAAACGCTCAGGCGCTCATCTTCGATGGCGCCTCCAATCAATCCGAGCGTTAGTTCTATGGACCTTTCCAGGAAGGGAGGAACCAGTTCGCCGCTCAGACCTATCGCGATCAACGTCGAAGACCCCATGGCCTTTAATGAGCGGCAGCTTATCCTGTATTGCCGGTTCATGCTCCGGCTGTACAGTTGCCTTGACCACGCCGTGTCGCTTCTGAAGAGGAGTTCCCTCGCCAAAGCCATATCGCTGCCGTTTGCCTGTGAGCACATCGCCCACAGGCAGGCCTCGCGCATATCGGGCGATTCGGATATAACGGCGTCGAGCTGCTTATCGTCGAGCATTTGCGCGCGGACGAGCATTCCGTGAAATTTTTCCGTCTCGCTTTGCGGAAGTTCATAAGCGTAGGGCATGTCGCTACTTATATTCCCTTCTTCGACGAGTTTCAGATAATACCGGGCCACGACGTCTTCGGGGTCGATTGAAACCGCTCTCGTCCAAAAGCTCTCCGCCTGTTCGACGGGCCTTTTTTCTCTTACGCGGTTGACGGCGCAGATATGCAAAATCCGCGTGTCGAAAGGCTCTTTTTCGAGCGCCCGCCAAGCCAATTGAGATACCATGGCGTCATCCTTTATCTCGCAAGCCGCGCCTAAAGCCGATTTAAGTTCTTCGGCCTGCGGTTTCTTTGAGAGCAATACGCGGGCTATAGAGGCGGCTTTCTTTTCGTCTCCAAGGCTATTGAATATCCTTACGGCTTCCAGAACATTTCTGTGATCGCAATCCTTGCGCCAAACCGTCGGCTCTATAACGACTGCCGCCCTTTTCGCGTCGCCCGTTCTCATAAGCGCCATAGCAAATACGCGCACGGCGTCGCAGCTGTCCGCGTCCAGGCCAAACGCTTTTTCGGCGAGGGGAAGCGCCGCCTGAGCGTTCCCGTTATCGATATGCTCGAGCGCGCGGCGACAAAGCCAGTTTATATGCCGGTCGTGCCTTAACTCGAATGAATCCATCATATTTGTTTCCATGATATTAATCAGGATCGCAAGTACATCGGCGCGTTCGGTCGCGCCGTTGTCGTTAGCCAGCATAGCCATCGTCGCCCCGAAAGCGGCGTCCATGTCATCCATTCCGAGAAAATTATACGCCATGCCCAACAAACACTCCGCCGGCGCGCCGGGTACGCTGAACATCTGGGATAATACCCGGTTCGACTGCTCATATAGCCCCATCTCGCAAAGCGTCTGAGCCAGGGTCATCCATCCCTCGATATTATCAGGCTCCAGTTCCACCGCGCTTCTTGCAAGCTTGACGGCTTCCAAAAGCCGTCCTTCTTTGCGGTTCGCCTGTGCGCGAGATAAAACGTATTCCCCGTCGCGCTTGAACGTCACTACTTTGCTCATAGTGAATCACCTCCAATCGTGAACGATCGCGACAGCAGCCGAGAGGCTGTCATTTCAGCGTTCCTGTTTGGCGTCATGTAAAATCTCTTGCAGGTCGCGGGCCGTAAAATTGTACTTCTTGTCGCAGAACTGACAGTTGACCTCGATAGAATCGCCATTCTCGCCCGATTCAAGGGATGAAATCATATCCAGCAATTCATCCTCTCCCAGCGAAATAATAGCGCGCTGTACGCGATTGACGCAGCAGTCGCACTCGTATTTTGGCGCTCGCCTTTCAAGCGTCTGAGGTCTTAGATGCCCGAGCATAAGCCTTATCATATCGTCCGCGGAGCATTCGGATATTATGGAGGATATATTTGCGAACAGAGCGCTTGAAAGCTCCAATTCCCTTATGGCTTCGTCGGTCGCGTTGGGCATCGCCTGAACGACTATCCCTCCGGCGGACTTTACCTTGTCGGCGGTGAGAACGCCAAGGGATACTATGGACGGCGTCTGTTCCGAGACCATGAAATACTGACAGAAATCCTCGGCTATCTCGCCGGAAACGAGGTTTACCCGCCCTGAATACGGCTGTTTAAGGCCAAGATCCTTTATGACCGTCAATGTCCCGTCGCGGCCGACGGCGTCGCCTACCGGAAGCTTGCCGTTAACCCTCGGCAGGTCAACCGCCGGGTTTCCGACATAGCCCTTGACGGAAGGTTTCGCGTCTCCAACTGCAAGCACGGTTCCCAAAGGCCCCGATCCTTTTATCATGCAGGTGACGCTGTCCTTATCCGACTTGAGATCCGAGGATATTATTACCGTCGCGGTCAGCATTCGCCCAAGCGCCGCGGTTGCGACGCGGCTAAGGCTGTGAATTCGCCTTGCTTCGTCCGTTAAATTCGTCGTTATCGCGATAGTCGCGCGCGCCTGACCATCAAGCAATCCTATTTTTAACAGTTCGTCCTTCATTCCACGCATCCTCTAAATGAATTCTTACGGTGCGTCAGCTCTTTTTTCCGGCGACCAACGCGCCTATCATGCCTGTTTCGCGGGCGCTCAGCCCGCCCCATCCTACCGCGCGGAGCTTTTCCAGAAGTCCCAGTTCCTCCGCGGCCTCGTATTTAAGACTTTCATTTCGATCCTTTGACATGTCAATCCCTCCTTCATACTACCTAGTATGCGAAGGAGGAAAAAAACTAAACCAGAGGATTATCGTCCTCGACGTCTGAAAGGTCGTCAGCCTCGGGATCCCTTAGTCCCTGATTGACCTTCGCTCCCTCTATGCGCGGGTTTAAATACTTGTCAAAGCAACTGTTCGCGTAGGAAGCGTATATAAATCCCGTCAGACCAAAACCCAGAACCAGATACACGATTATCGCGGCTATATATCCGTATGGAACGAACACGGCGATTACCGCGGGTACACCGACGGTTCCGACAAGGAACAGAACCGACCACGGAAGCCGCGCTATGACCATTATGGCGCTGTTTTTTATAACGTGGCGAAGCTTCATATCGTATGTAACGAGCATCGGGAACATTATCATGTTCATCATCCACCACACGCCGCATATCATGACCGAAATCATCTGGGGTATAACCCATACGGGGCTTTCGGTCATCATCTGCCCGTAAAACGAATAGCAAACCGCCGCCAGAAAAAGCGAAGCGCCGTTTATAAGGCCGACGGCCAGTCCCATCTTCCAGTTGCCCTTTACCGCGTCGCCAAAGTCGCTCATCACAAAGGAGTGTTCGTCCCTCGCCCAGTTTCTCAGGACGTACATCTCTCCCGTCGCGCCGACCCCCGCCAGTCCCATAAACGGAATGAGTATCAACAGATAATTAAAAAGCAGTCCGCTTTGAACCACGTCAACCGTCCCGGAGTCGGCGGAAATGGTGTAAGCCGCGCCAAGCGTGAGCGCCGTCCAGATTATTGCCGGAAGACAAAATAGCAGGTAAAGCGCGTTAACTCCTATTATGCCCGTAAAGCGCACTCGGAGCATTTCAAAAAAAAGCGTCGTGCGGTTCGCCGGAAGCTGCTCGACGGTATAATCCGCCTGACCCGCCTTGCCGTAGTAGAATCGATGCATCATATTTCCAAAAAAAGCCATCGCCGCGCCTCCCATGTCTTTAAGACCAGATTTTCACACGCGTTCGCCCGTATAGCGGCAAGACGCCGTCTGTTTAGAACCCGCTGCAAATACTATATCATAAATCGAGACCAAATAAAAGTCCAGTCTATGACATAAATGTGACAACTTTATATTATTTCGATCGTCGCATAGCTATCCATTCGCCGGTTATTCCACAAAACGACGCTTACGGAATTTCAGGGAGATGTATTTTGTCGAGCGAGCCGCGGCGTTCCCCGCGATAAGGTATGATAAGGTATGACGCGGCCTGACCCGGTTAAACCGCGCCGCGAGACTTGCGCGCGCGCGGATATGGTGATATAATTGTATATATGAACCGTTATAATGATTATGACGATATAAACATTGTCTGCGAGGTGCTCGAAAGAAACGCCCGGGTGTTCGAAGGGATATATCTCGACAAACGCGAGGCGAAAAAAGCCGCCTCTGAAATGATCGCGGCGATCGCCGGGCGCGACGCGTCAAAGGGCTTCGAGGCCGAAATCTCAGGCGCGATAAAGGGCTATTTCGGCATTCTTCGAAAAAACGCTCGCGAGGAACGTGCTTTTCTGAGAAGAAGCCGACGTCGCCTCAAGCGCAGGCAAAAGGGACTCAGGGCAGATTACGATATAAAGCCCGCCGCAGTAGTGGACGTTCGTCAAAAGCGGCTGGAAATCGCGCGGCTTATATACGACGCGGCCAGGCGCGTACGCGAGAGCGGGTAGGTGAAAATCTCCGTTCCATAGCTGATTTTTTAAAGTATTGGAGGACATATGGCGGACAAAATATATTTGGGATACGTAAAATCGATAAAGGAAACGACGAAGCTGCTGATGGAAAGCGCCGGCGTAGCCGCGCAAATACCCTCCGGCGCGAACGTTGCGTTAAAGCCGAATCTGGTCGTGGCAAAGCCCGCCGATTCCGGCGCGACGACCCATCCGGAGATTCTGGACGGCGCCATAGAGTATTTATTCGACAACGGGATTAAAGACGTGTCCATAATCGAAGGTTCCTGGGTGGGAGAAAGCACTCAAAGGGCGTTCAGAGCCGCGGGGTACGACGTCGTGGCGAAAAGGCATGCGATTTCGTTTTACGATCTTAAAACGGACGAAACGCGAAGCGTTGATACGCGAATCGGCGAAATGAAGATATGCCGCCGCGCGCTCGAAGCGGGGTATCTGATAAACATGCCCGTATTGAAGGGACATTGCCAGACGACTATGACGTGCGCCCTTAAAAACCTGAAAGGATGCCTTCCGGACGCGGAAAAGAGGAGGTTTCACAGGTTGAGCCTCAATAAACCCATCGCGGCGCTCGCGGCGGCACTAAAGGTACATTTGACCATAGTGGACGGTATATGCGGAGATCTGAGCTTCGAAGAGGGAGGCAATCCCGTATACGCCAATCGAATGCTGTCAGGACGCGATATGGTCGCGATAGACGCCTTTGGATGCGAGCTTATGGGCATAGACAGAAGCGAGGTTGAATATATAGGCCTCGCCGAAAAATACGGGGCGGGTACGACTGAGGCCGGAGAAATCATCGAAATAGGAGACGCCCGCCTGGGCGGAGCTTACCCAAAGCCCACGGGCACAGTTTCGCGCCTCGGTCGCGGCGTAAGGCAGGAAAACGCCTGTTCAGCCTGCTATGGAAATCTTATGCACGCGCTTTACAGGCTCGACGAAAAGGGATTGTGGCAAAGAAAACCGCCCATCGCGATAGGTCAGGCGATGAAGGGAGTGCCGTTCGAGGGGCTTGGCGTAGGACGCTGCTGCGACATGGCGGCCGTTCGCGTAAACGGCTGCCCTCCAAGCGCGCAGGATATACTCGCGGCTATTATGGATAATATGGTTTAATCTTAATATGAATTCGCCGTTTATCGTCTCGCCCGCAGACTTTATGGAAACAGTATGCGCAAAAGCGCATTGCGCTCACGCGACCGACGCGCGATTTATCAGTCAAATCCGCCGCCACATCGATCGCGCGACAACGCAATCAAGCCGACAATCGATAACGGCGAACTTTCGGACATTTTGCATAATAGAACCGCTTTTTCCGGTTCATATAACGTTATTTGCCACAATCTTTAAAAACGAATTTTTCACAAAGGAAAATTGCAATCAATGCTTGCATCGACGATGATTACATGATACAATAAACATAATTGATTTCATTTTGGCGCGCGTGCGCCCCTTCCTTGCCGCTGACGAGGAGATTGAAATGAACCCTTAACGATCATTTTGGTCGTTTATCATAGGGAAAAAAGATATGGAGGTACCACGTAATTATGAGGAAACTGCTTTGCTTGCTTATGGCCGTAATGATGGTTCTTGGTATGGGCAGCGCCTTTGCCGAGGAGAACTGGAAGATCGCCATCATGACCGGAACCACCGTCCAGGGCGAGGAAGAATTCCGCGCCGCCGAGCGCGAGATCGCCAAGGATCCCGACCACATCATCATGGACACCTATCCGGATTCGTTCATGGCCGAGATGGAAACCACCGTTTCCAAGCTCGTCGCCTTCGCCGCCGATCCCGAGGTCAAGGCCATCGTAATGTGCCAGGCCGTTCCGGGCGCCAAGGCCGCTTTTGACAAGATCCGCGAAATGGGCCGCGACGACATACTTCTCATCGCCGGCACCCCGCAGGAAGACCCCGCCTCCATCTCCGCCGCCGCCGACATAGTCATGTACGCGGACGAGATCCAGCAGGGCAACACCATCATGGAAAAGTGCGCCGACTGGGGCATCGACGTGTTCATTCACTATTCCTTCCCGCGCCACATGGCGATGGAACTCATCGTCGGCCGTCATGAGCTTCTCCAGGCCAACGCCGAAGCTCTGGGAATCGAAATGTACGACGTAACCGCGCCCGACCCGACCGCCGAAGCCGGCCCCACCGCCTCCAAGCAGTTCATCCTCGAGGATGTCCCGCAGCAGATGGCCAAGTACGAAGGCAAGAAGGTCGCCTTCTTCACCACCAACTGCGGTATGCAGGAAGCCCTGCAGCAGGCGATACTCACCGAGCCCAACGCCTATTATCCGCAGCCCTGCTGCCCCAGCCCCTATCACGCGTTCCCCATCGTTCTGGGACTTGAACTCGAACTTGGCGGAGACGACGCCGAGGCTCTCCATCAGATCGCTCTGAAGCTTCAGGAGTACGACGCGGTTGGCCGCTACAGCACCTGGGCGTCCCCCGTCGCCATGACCGAGATCGCCGTTGGCGTCGAGTACGCCAAGCAGTATATCGCGGGCGAGATTACCTCTCGCAACGACACCGAGAAGCTCAAGGCCCTGTTCGAGGAAGCCATCCCCGGAGCGCAGGTCGCCACCTACACCGACGCCAACGGCACGACCTATGACAATTACTACACCGTGCTGCTCGCGCCCGTAGACTTCAACGATTATCTGTAATATACCTGAAGGCTTGCCTTAAGGTTATAGCTACCGCAGCCCGCCCTTTTGGGCGGGCTATGGTGTGCGGATGTGCCTGGGCGTTCTTTTAAATGAACGATTGTCAGGTCATTTAAAAGAACGCCCGGGGCGAATCTATTGATGCCCTAAACTGTCAGGACGGCTTGCTTCTTATCGTCAGCCGTTTTGCCGAAGTATTGAGGAGGAAAACAATTGAGCGCCGAATATGTGCTGGAAATGAATAACATTACCAAGCGCTACGACGAGAATGTCGTTTTGGAGGACGTAACCTTAAAGGTTCGCCCAGGCGAGATTCACGCCCTGCTTGGCGAAAACGGCGCGGGCAAGAGCACGCTGATGAATGTGCTGTTTGGAATGCCGGTCATACACTCGACCGGCGGCTATGACGGACAGGTATTGCTCGGCGGGGAAAAGACGCATATACTCTCTCCCCACGACGCGATGCAAAAAGGTATCGGCATGGTGCATCAGGAATTCATGCTCTTACCCGGCTTTACCATAACGGAGAATATAAAACTCAACCGGGAAATAACAAGGCCTAACCTCGCGAGCAAGATTGTGGGAAAACAGCTCGAGACGCTTGAAATGTCGAAAATGGCGACAGACGCGAGAACCGCGCTTGACAGCGTGGGAATGTCAATTGAGGAATTTACTCTGGTAAGCGGATTGCCGGTTGGATATATGCAATTTGTGGAAATCGCGCGCGAAATCGATAAAACCGGCATAAAGCTACTGGTGTTCGACGAGCCTACCGCCGTGCTTACGGAATCGGAGGCCGATCAGCTTATAAAGGTAATGAAACAGATAGCCGACAGCGGCATCGCGATAATATTCATAACGCACAGGCTCGACGAGGTCATCGCGGCGTCGGACTCGATTACCATATTGCGCGACGGCAAGCTTGCCGCCGTGCGCGAAACCTCAAAGACCAATATCGTCGAACTGGCGGAGCTCATGATAGGGCGCACAGAGAGCGGCGAGAGGTATAAGGCGCGCGACAGCGTTTTGAGCGACAAGGTAATGCTGTCCATCGAAAACCTCGTGGTCGATATGCCCGGAGAGGACGTCAAGGGCGTTTCCCTCGAGGTTTACGAGGGCGAGATATTGGGAATCGGCGGACTGGCCGGACAGGGAAAAATAGGCATACCAAACGGCATTATGGGACTTTGCCACGCGACGGGCAACGTGACGTTCAACGGCGAAAAGTTCAAGCTCAACGACCCGCTGTACGCGCTTAAAAGCGGCATGGCCATGGTATCGGAGGACAGAAGAGGCGTAGGATTATTGCTGAATCAGTCCATAGAGGACAACATCGTCTTCAACGCCATGCAGGTCAACGGCGAGTTCCTTCATAAGTTCGGCCCCATGACGTTGAAGGATTCGGGAAAGATACATGAAATCGCCCGCGAGATGATAAAGGAACTGGACATACGCTGCACGTCCCCCGCGCAGCACACGGGAACGCTGTCCGGAGGAAACCAGCAAAAGGTCTGCATAGCCCGGGCGCTGGTCATGAAGCCCCGATTCCTGTTCGTCTCAGAGCCTACGAGGGGCATAGACATAGGCGCCAAGAAGCTCGTTTTGGAAACTCTCGACAGGCTCAACCGCGAAAACGGCCTGACCATAGTCATGGTTTCCTCGGAGCTTCAGGAATTGCGCAGCATCTGCAAGCGCATAGCCATAGTGTCCGAGGGCGTCGTGGTTGATATACTCTCAAGCGACAGCTCCAACGCCGATTTCGGCTTGGCGATGTCCGGCATAAAGCCCGATAAATCCGGGAAGGAGGGCGCGTGACATGTGCAAGGGAACAGCTCAAAGGATAATTGCGATAATCATTGCCATAGTCGCGGTCGCCGTCGTGGTACTGGGCGTTAACGGCATGGGCCGCCGCGATTCCGAAGAAGGTACGCAAATACTCGAGGATATGCGCGTAAGGGCCGTGCTCGACGCAACCGGCGCGGGCGCAATAGAATCCTACGTCGCGATAGCCCGTCAGGAGGCCACCCAGAGGGTAAGGGCCGAGGGCGGCGGCATGGCCGAGATACGCGAAGCCGTGGCCAGAGCCGAGGAGGAGACGCGGGCCAATTCGTCCGCCAACCTTATCGACTACGATGAAACGGACGTAACGGGTCTTTACGAGCCGGTGGCCGAAAGCGAAAAGGCCATAGCCGCCTATTACGCTCAGCAGCAGCTCGACCAGGCGGCATACGCCGCGACCGTCGCCAACGAATCGACCGACTCCGCCGAGGAAGAAATCATAGCCTCGGGCGAGGAAATAAGCGATCTGGACGTTGAATTGACGCAGGAATCCTCCGTCGATCTTTCGGGCTTTGTGGCGACCGAGGAAATGAACCGCCTTCGCGCCATAGCCGATGAAAAGTATCTGGCACTGGGCGAAGAACTTAAAAAGGTATATACCGCGCTCGACGACGCGGCGATATTGACGCTTCAGGATACCGTCGAGACGATAATCAGCCAGCCCGACGACGACTACACCTCGCAGTACGACCGCTACGCCCAGAATGGCGGAGTGGCGGTATTGGGCGACAGGACGACGACGGCGTGGATAATCCGCTACGGCGACGACATAATGACCATGGGCTTCGCTCTTTTCATACTGGCGCTTCTGATATTGTTCTATCAGACGCTCTCAAAGAAGTTGGGCATTCCCCGCATTATAATCGGCATGTTCTTCGTCGCGCTGTGCGTGCTGGCGGTAATATACGATCTGTCGCTACCGACGCTTCTTTCAAACTCCGTCGTGCGCTTTGGCATGAACGCCGTCATGGTTCTGGCGATGGTTCCGGGCATACAGTGCGGAATAAGCCTCAACCTGGGTCTTCCCATAGGAATACTCGCGGGACTTCTCGCGGGCGTCATGTCAATCGAATTCAACATCCGCTATACCGAGGGCTTTATATTCTCGATAGTCGTAGGTTCCCTAATCGCGGCGATATGGGGCTATCTGTACGCGCTTCTTCTCAACAAGCTGAAGGGCAGCGAGATGTCGGTCACGACATATGTAGGTTACTCCATAGTGTCGCTTATGTGTATAGCGTGGACGGTATTGCCGTTTAAGTCGCTTGAGATACGCTGGCCGCTTGGAATGGGCCTTAGAAACACGTTTACGCTTGGCAATACCTACAGGCATATTTTGGACGATCTGTGGGACTTCCAGATAGGCTCGTTTACGGTGCCTACGGGACTGTTGCTGTTTGTGGCGGTCTGCTGTTTGCTGGTATGGCTTTTCTCCCGCTCGCGCACGGGCGTCGCCATGTGCGCCGCGGGCAGCAATCCCAGATTCGCCGCCGCTACGGGCGTAAACGTCGATAAGATGAGGATCATTGGAACCGTGCTCTCGACGGTTCTGGGCGCAATAGGTATAATCGTCTATTCGCAAAGCTACGGCTTCATGCAGATATACACCGCTCCCCGCCAGATGGGTTTCATCGCGGCCAGCGCCATACTCATAGGCGGCGCGAGCACGACCCACTGCAAGATAAGCCACGTAATCGTTGGAACCTTCCTGTTCCAGGGCGTTTTAACGCTGGGTATGCCGGTGGCTAACGTGCTGGTTCCGCAGTCGACCATATCGGAGACCATGAGGATTCTCATATCCAACGGCATTATACTCTACGCGCTTACAAAGTCTGGAGGTGAGGCTCGTGCGTAAGTTTGATATAGGTGATTTCCTGCGCAAGAACGCCGTCACCGTGATGTTTGTCATACTGTGCGTCGTGTCTTTTATCTACTCAGGGCAAACGCTGTCCTACGTGATGTTTGAGCTGTTCGGAAGGCTAACCAGAAACGCCTTTATCGTATTGTCGCTCATCATACCCATAATCGCCGGAATGGGCATTAACTTCGCCATCACCATAGGCGCCATGGCTGCCCAGATAGCCGCCCTGTGGATTACGGAGTGGCAGATACCCGGCATTGGCGGCTTTCTCTCGGCTATGCTTTTCACGCTTCCAATCGCCGGAATATTCGGTTTTCTTATCGGCAAGCTTCTCAACAAGATGAAGGGTCAGGAAATGATAGGCGGCATGATATTGGGTTTTTTCGCCAACGGACTTTATCAGTTGCTGTTCCTGTTCATATTCGGAAACCTGATACCGCTCAATTCCCCCGGCCTCGTCATCAAAGGTTCGACCGGCGTCGCAAACACCATAGATTTGAGCCATAGCTACGGTATAAAGTACGCTATAGACGGAATATGGCAGCTGTCGTTCGGCCCGGCGCTTTACGTTTTCTGCGGTGTGCTCGCGGTTTTGTTCGTGATAATGCTCATACGCAAGTCCATCACAACCAAAAAGTTCGTCATACGCATGGCGTCGCTTGTGATTATATGCGCGCTTTACCAGATACCCGCCGTGGCCAACTGCTTCACGATGGTGAACGTACCCATGGTGACGTTTCTTATAATCGGCCTGCTGTGCCTGTTCAACGTCGCGATAATGAAGACGAGGCTCGGCCAGCAGTTCCGCGCCGTGGGACAAAACAGAACCGTCGCCAACGCCTCGGGCATAAACGTAGACCGCGTGCGCATAATCGCCATAATGATATCGACCGTGTTCGCGGGCTGGGGACATTTGATATTCGTTCAGAACATGGGATTGTTTCAGACCTATGGCGCGCACGAACAGGTAGGCCTCTACGCGGGAGCTGCCATACTCGTGGGCGGCGCGTCCATAGTAAAGGCCACCAACGCTCAGGCCATATTGGGCTGTATACTTTTCCACATGCTGTTCATCGTCGCGCCCGCCGCGGGCAAGAACCTGTTCGGCGACGCGCAGATAGGCGAATACTTCCGCGTGTTCATCTGCTACGGCGTCATAGCCCTGGCTCTCGTCATGCACGCATGGTCGGGCAAGCGCAAAGCCAGACCCGAGAACGCCATACGCGAGGCGGGAAAAGCGTAGGGGAGAGACCGCGCGAAATGATGGAACGTTGAAAAAGGGACTGTCTCGATTGCGTATTGAGACAGTCCCAATTATATCGGCGACGCCATATGACTACGGACATGACCGCGCCTGAAGGCATTGCGCGAATGTCAGGCGCCTCGTCGAAACAGACGTGTTGATAATCTTCGCGGAATAATGTATAATGGCGGTAGATCAGTGAGAACAATATCCGAAAGGGAATATATATGAAAAAAACTTTGGTTTTAGCGGAAAAACCTTCCGTCGGCAAGGAACTGGCGAGGGTGCTCAAATGCTCCAGGCGCGCGGAGGGCTGTCTCGAAGGCGAAAACTATATAGTTACATGGGCGCTTGGGCACCTTGTGACGCTCGCCGAACCCGAGGAATACGATAAAAAGTACGAAAAGTGGAATATACTCGATTTGCCAATGCTCCCGGAGAACATGAGGCTTAAGGTCATCCCCGAAACCTCGAAGCAGTTTCGCGTAGTCAGGGATCTGATGAAGCGCGCCGATGTAGTGGATATGGTCATCGCCACCGACTCCGGACGCGAAGGCGAACTGGTCGCCAGATGGATTATGATAAAGGCCGGCTGGAATAAACCTACAAAGCGCCTCTGGGTATCGTCTCAGACCGACAAGGCGATAAAAGAGGGCTTTCAGAACCTGCGCCCGGCGAGCGAGTACGACAATCTGTTCAAATCCGCTCAGGCTCGAAGTCAGGCGGACTGGCTCGTCGGGTTGAACGTAACCAGGGCGCTTACCTGCCGCTTCAACGCCCAGCTTTCCGCGGGTCGCGTTCAGACGCCGACGCTGGCGCTCGTCGTCGAAAGGGAAAAGGAGATTCGCTCGTTTACGCCAAAGCCCTATTGGGCGGTGACGGCGGCGTTTGACGGATTCAGCGCCACTCGCAGGGACGCAAAAAATTCCTCGCGCATATACGATCAGCAAACAGCCGAGGCGATAAGGCAAAAGGCCATGGGTTCGACGGGCACGGTGACAGATATTTCAAGCGCCCTTAAAAAGACGCCGCCGCCTCAGCTTTATGACCTTACGGAATTGCAGCGCGACGCAAATAAAAAATACGCGTATTCGGCCAAGGAAACCCTCGACATAATGCAGGCGCTTTACGAACGCCACAAGGCGCTGACCTATCCGCGCACGGATTCGAGGTATGTGACGGGAGACGTCGCCAATACCTTCCCGGAGCGCTTAAAGGCCGTCGCCTACGGGCAATATCGCGACATAGCCAAGCAGATACTCGCGAACAGACCCATAAACACTTCCGCCGCCGTAAACGCATCGAAGGTCACCGACCACCACGCTATAATTCCGACGGAAGAACCGGTAGAGCCTTCGCTTTTGACGGGGCCTGAAAAGAATATATACGATCTGGTGGTAAGGCGCTTTCTCGCCATCATGCTCCCCGCGTTTGCCTATGAGGAGGTAAAGCTTACGATAGACATAGCGGGAGATAAGTACACCGCCCGGGGAAAGACCGTTAAATCCGTCGGTTGGAAGGCCGCCTACGGCGCTTCCATTATACCCGACGATGAAAACGCCGACGAGGACGACGACCGCGAGCAGGCCATACCCGCCCTGAAAAAGGGGGATAAACTCAAAGTCCGGGATGCGAAGCTCGCAATCGGCAAGACGACTCCGCCGGCGAGATATACCGAAGCCACGCTCCTTTACGCCATGGAGCATCCCAACGCAAACGACAGGGCGCTCAATAAGATACTGGCCGAGACAAAGGGGCTGGGCACTCCGGCTACCAGGGCCGATATAATCGAAAAGCTGTTTAACGCCTTTTACATGCAGAGGACTGGCAAGGAGATTTCCCCGACATCCAAGGGCATACAGCTTATAGGGCTTGCGCCTTCCGATCTGAGAAGCGCGACGCTTACGGCGCAATGGGAGGACAGGCTCGCCCTGATTGCCTCCGGAGCGGATAAGGACTTTGCCTTTATAAAGGAAATACGCTCATACGCGACGAAGCTCGTAAACGAGGTCAAGGCCAGCACCGCGCAGTATATTCACGATAACCAGACGCGCACACCCTGTCCCGAGTGCGGAAAGCTGCTCCTGTCGGTGAAGGGGAAGAAGGGGGATATGCTCGTTTGCCCCGATCGCGAATGCGGCTACAGGATGCACCTGACGCAGACTACGAACGCCCGCTGCCCGAACTGCTTCAAGAAGATGGAATTGCGCGGCGAGGGCGACAAGCAGATGTTCGCCTGCGTATGCGGGTATCGCGAAAAGCTGTCAGCCTTCAAGGAGCGCCGCGCCAACGCCGGAGCGGGCAAGCGCGACGTAGACAGGTATATGCGCGAGCAAAAGAGCGCGCCGCTCAACCAGAGCATGGCGGATCAGCTTAAAAAGTGGATGGAGGCCGATAAAAAGTAATGTCTTTTCAGATAGTCAAACCGGATATAGCGGATGACCTGAAGCCGGGCGATTTGAATAGCGTGTCTTTACTCGCTCTGGCCGAAGGCGACGAGATATGCGGCGCGTCTTTCTGCGAGGGACGCCTGTCGGATATGGCGGGGGAGAGGCTGGAATTCTCAGGTTGCCGCTTCAGTCGCTGCGAGTTCTCGGATTTCGAGATAACCTGGATAAGCTTCGTCGATTGCCTGTTTGAGATGTGCGATTTTTCAAACGCCCGCCTTGCGGGTTCGACATTTTCCAAATGCGCCTTTAAAGGATGCAGGGGTACCGGCGTGAATTTTGACGGCGCGAGCATAAGGCAGGCCGCGTTTGACGACTGCGCCCTGCCCTACGCCAATTTCTCGCAGGCAAAGCTCCAACGCGTCGTATGGCGGGATTGCGACCTCAATCAGTCCTCGTTCGTCAACGCCAAGCCTAAAAGCATAGCCTTTCAAAACTGCGACCTCAGCCGCGCCGAAATAATGGGCTTCCCCCTCGCCGGAACCGATTTAAGCACATGCCAGATAGACGGGATAAGGCTAGCGGCGTATATAAGCGCGTCGGAATTGAGAGGAGCCGAGGTATCCGCCGGGCAAGCCTGCGATTTGGCGAGACTCCTTGGCGTAATTATAAAAGCCGCTGAATGAGGAAAGTGTATCGCTGCTTATTGTGCCCCTCATGCCCTTCCCTATGATGCGATGTCATCAACTTAGCGTTCATGGGGGGAACCTCCCCTTGTGATATCCCTACGGGCGTCGTCGTAGTGAAACTTGATCGAATAGCCGGACGGGACTGACTGTCAGCAAGGGTTTTCGTTCGATTCAAGCAATCGCTCCACACAACGGAAAAACCCACAACACCAGCGACCCGTAGGGGAGCGCATTGTGCCCCGCCAGCCTGTAATTTGCGGGTTTGCGGCCGATCGTCAGTTTGGCCGTTCTCAATGCGTCGCCCGCTGTCGGCCGCAAGCCGTGCTGATGACATACGGGCGGGCGCGCAATGCG
>JAUNBY010000367.1 GCA_030526935.1 Clostridia bacterium | reverse complement strand
CGGATATTACAATGGTTACGGAAGCCGGCATTATCGGAAAAATCGGCTTCAACAGCGCGGGCATAGGCATTTGCCTCAACGCCCTCGGCTCCAACATGAAGGCTCAGGGACAAACGATTCCCCTGCACATCGCCATGCGCGGAGTGCTCGACAGCCAGACGCTCTCCGATGCCATACGCGCCAGCGTAAAAATACCTCTGGCATGCAGCGCGCACTTCATGCTGGGAAGCGCCAACGGTGAAGGCGTAAGTCTCGAGATGGGCGCGGGCGATTTCGACATAGCCTACGCGGTAGACGGTTTCCTCGCTCACACCAACCATTTCTTCCTCCCGCGTATGGACTATGTAAGGGACACTACGAGAGCCGCTCTGCCCGACAGCTTCCTGAGGCTTGGACGTATGCGTACAATGGTCAAGAACCTTGGCTATAAGGTGAGCGTCCTTGATATCAAGGAAATGATGAAAGACCACACGAGCTTCCCCGACAGCATCTGCCGTCACGATGACGAACTGGAGCCGCAGGCTAAGCGCCTTTGTACGGTATTCAGCGTGATTATGGATCTCGAGCGGGAAGAAATGTACTTTGCGCCCGGCAGTCCCTGCTGCAGCGAATATCATCTGATAAGGTTCTGATGAAATAACGCGGCCCGCGGCGGACGCCGCGGGCTTAATACGATAAGGCGGTATACACTATGAGCTCTATAATGACTTTGTTTTTAATTGCCGTACTCGGATACGCGCTTGGAAGCATCAAGATAAAGGGATTGTCGCTTGGCACATCGGGTGTGCTCATAGTCGCGCTGGTATTCGGGCATTTTAATTTCGAGATACCTACGCTGGTCAGGGACATGGGCCTCGTCAGCTTTGTGACGGCAGTAGGATTTATAGCGGGTCCTCGTTTTTTCAACAATTTTAAGAAAAAGGCTCTCTCCTTTATATTTCTCGGAATTGCCATAATACTTGTCGGCGCGGCCTCTTGCGCGGCGGTCATAAAGCTTTGCGCCATACCTACGCCGTTGGCTGTGGGAATGATGTCGGGAGCGCTTACGAGCACCCCCGGTCTGGCGGCGGCAATCGAATCGACGGGTAGCGACATGGCTTCCATAGGCTACGGTATAGCATATCCGTTCGGCGTCGTCGGCGTCGTTCTGTTTGTTCAGCTTATGCCCAAGTTTGTAAAGCTCGACATAGACGCGGAGCGCGCACGCCTGGACGAGGATTATAAGGAAGAAACGCACGCGGTCAAGGGAAAGCCGTGGCGCAATCTCGATGAGTTTGGCATGCTTCCCTTCGCTGCCGCCGTAGTTATCGGCCTTCTTATAGCGAAGGTCAGTATTCCGCTGCCCGGCGGGGCGCACTTTTCGCTCGGCACATCAGGAGGGCCGCTATTGGCGGGACTGCTTATGGGACATTTCGCACACGCCGGCTCCATATCGATAAGCGTGCCTCACCCCACGCTCGAAGTCATGCGCGAGCTTGGCTTAGCCTTATTCCTCATGGGCGCAGGAACCAACGCGGGAAAGGGATTCGTTGAAATTTTGGGACAGTACGGCGTGGCGCTATTCTTCCTCGGTGCAATAATGACGCTATTGCCGATGCTAATTGGATATGTAATTGCCCGAAAGGTATTCAAAATCGACGTGCTGAATACGCTTGGATCAATCTGCGGCGGAATGACGAGCACGCCGGCGCTTGGGACGCTTATGTCCCTCACTCGTTCGGAGGCGGTCGCCGTGTCCTACGCCGCTACCTATCCGGTTGCGCTTATAATGGTGGTTCTGTCCTGCCAGTTCATACCGATTATATTTAGTTAGCGTAATCCTGACGGAGGTGACCGGTTCATGGAGTTTTTTCACAGCGTCGAATCCTCGGTTCAGATAGCGATCCGTTATGCCATATTGTTTCTCGAATGCACGGGCGTGTTGATACTGCTGTGCGCCGCGGGTAAAAGCGCTATTAGATATGTCAGAAAAGACCCCGAAGCGCGACTGACGCTCGCTCATGGCATTGCCCTCGCACTCGAATTCAAGCTTGGCGGCGAGGTGCTCAGAACCGTGACTGTCAGGGAATGGAGCGAATTGCCCGTGCTGGGAGGCATAGTTTTACTGCGCGTGGCACTTACTATGTTGATACACTGGGAAATCAATACCGAAGAAATCCGCATGTCGCAAAATGACGATTGGAGGGACGTGAATGATAAAGATGAGGCGAATGACGCGGCCTGACGGCGTTTGCGACTACTGCGGCCGCTGTGCGCCATGTCCGAAAGGCATTCCCATATCCGAGGTGATGAAGCTGATCGACGTGGTCGACGAGCCAAACGCCGCGTCGAGTCGTGAACTGGATGGCTATGCCGCGCTGCCAAAACGGGCGGATAGCTGCGTAGCCTGCCGTCAGTGCGAAACCCGATGTCCCCGCTGCGTGTCCATAGTCAGCGCCATGCGGCGCGCTGATCGCGTCTTTGGATGCCATGTCATAACACATTTGAGGAGGCCGGCATATGACCTTTAAGAAGTACTTGCCAATCGCGTTATTTATAGGCGTTCAGGCATTTTTGATCCAAGTTGTGGATCAATTGCTGTCGGGCGTTATCGGCCCTGCCGGAAACAGCGGATTTGGTTGGATCGCGTTTCAGGCCTGGGCAGTCTATTTCGTCGCCGGATGCACGGTAAAAGGCGGCATTCAATCATTCATAAGCTATGTCCTTGGTATGATGGGCGGTATAGTGATATTTACATGCTCAGGCTTCATAAGCTTCGCTGGGTTCTGGTCGGTTCCGCTGGTACTTTTAATCATCGCCCCGATACTAGTACTCGTGGAGATAGGGCCAAAGATTTCAAGCCTTGTTCCGCAACTGTTTATAGGATGCGGCGCGTTTTTCGGATGCATGAGCTATGTTCCGGGCGCCACCTATGCGGGAATACTGGCCGTTGAAGCCGCGTATTGTCTGATAGGCCTTGTTTGGGGCTGGGCTACCGTTGCTTTTCGCGGATGGTACGAGAAAAAATACGCATCCGATTCGAAATAGGAAGTTTGGCTACGTTATACAAGATGCGTTTTGCCGGATAACCATCGCGACTGAATAAAGTGAGCTCGATATTCTTTCGAGCTCACTTTTTACCGTATAACGCAACCATATGAAATATACGCGTCAGGAACAATATATACTTTCGCTTGAAGAAGCGAGTAGGTCAGAATTCGAGGGGATTGAGGGTGATGGCGATCT
>JAUNBY010000366.1 GCA_030526935.1 Clostridia bacterium | reverse complement strand
ATGGAGGCTTTGGAAAACCGGCTTTATAAAGTTCCGTCCAGTATGGCGTCTACCACGACGCTTCCGACTTTGAAGTTATTCTCCATCGCGGTCGCGAATATATCGGCGGCCTCGACGCTTTCCTCGGAGGCCAGCGACTCGTCAAACTCCGGATCCCAGAGGCTTTCAGGAGACGCGCCATTCATGAATACGTCCATATTCACGCTGTCTCTGATGATTATGAACCTGTCGAGCATATCCAGACGATCGAGGACGACGGCCAGGGCGACGTCTTCCATTTCGGTGAGGGCGTACGGGTCGGGGCAGCCATAGGTCTGCGTCATTAAAATGGCGTTGGCGTGGTCATACATGCCCTTCCAGTAGTTGTCGCCCGTCACGGTCGTGCCTTTGAGCACCTGGGGATCGCGCGTAGCCCATTCGGCGCCGTCAAAGGTGACGGCCATGAAGTTTTTCGTCTTTTCAGTCGTGGAGATCTCCACATCCTTCACGAGGTCATATACCTTCTCCATCAGTTCCGCGTCAAGAATCTTGTAAGAAGAGCTGTCGTAGCTCTCGTCGTGGAACCAGGTGGTATCCGTTTCGCCGGAAAGCTCGCGAATGTCGGCGTGATGTCCAAGGTCATAGTCGACAGCGGCGGTGATTACGAATACGTCGCCCATGACGCCGTATTCATAAGCGGAACCGGCGCAACCCGTGCTGATGACGTAGGCGTCGGAAAAATCGAACCTGTCGTCCAGAAGAATCGAGTTCAGGCTCATCGCGGCGTTAACCTTGCCCATGCCGGTGATGTAGATGGCCACGCCGTCTTTCACGTAAAGCATGTTGTCCTCAAATCCGCCTTTGATCGAATACTCGTCGCCGCCGGCGCAATAAGCCTCGTAGTAATACTGAGCCTCGCCCGGGAAATCGCCGGCCATATCGCCGCTTTCAAACTTGGGCAGTATGAGCGCCTTTATCTCGACAGGGACTTGCGCGTTCATTTCCGCCTCGGCAAAAGCCGTAACGAAAAGCGAAGGAACCAGGATAATGACGGCCAGAATAACGGATACCAGCTTCTTCATTTTGTGTTCTCCTCTCGACGTCGGTAATCTTCGAGAGCGCTTCCGCCTCGCGTTAAACTCGGTCAGAACGGCATGTGCTTTGACTGGGAAACCCGCGCGCCGAAACGCTTCTCATATATATTGTAGCACGCGGAAAAGGGCTTTTCATGTCGGATGCGGAAGTTTTAGTGTTAAATAGCGGGGAAGCGCGCCGCCGTACCGCGTCGGTCGGTGTTATGCGCCGGCAAAGCGTTCGAGGAACAAAAGTATGGATTTGTCCCAGAATCCCCACTCGTGAATGCCCGGCCACTCGTCAAACGTGACGTTCATACCCTTGCCCTTCAGATATTCATACGTGTCCACATTGCCGGCATACAGTTCGTCTTCGGTTCCGCACGTCATCATAATAGGAACGTTCGCGCCGCTCGACGCCGCCTTATCCGCGAGCTTCGTAAGTATCGCGCCTTCGGGAACGCGCAGGTTTTCGCCGAATATACCCTTGAGCACGCGGTCAAAGCGCAGGGTTTCGCGGCGTACCGGCATATTATGTACAAAGCCCTCAATATCGGTTGCGCTTGAAAACGCGCCTATCGCGCGATAGTTCCCGGGATTACTCAAACCGCACCTGAGAGCGCCGTAACCGCCCATCGAAAGCCCGGCCAGCATCAGATCCTCGGGCGATACGCTCACGTTGAACATGCGCGCGGCAAGTTCGGGCAACTCCTCCGTGACATAGGTGAAGTAAGCCTCGCCGTACTCCATGTCCTGATAAAAACTGCGCTGCACCTCCGGCATTATAACGGCCACATCGTACATCTCCGCGTAGCACAGTATCCTCGAGCGGTGTCCCCACGCCACCCAGTTGTCGGTCAGGCCGTGAAGCAGTATGAGCGTTTTAGGATTTTCCCGCGCCGCGACGCCCGGGGGAAATTCGCAAATGCCTCGATGGAATCGCGAATCGTGAGGCAGAATGACGGAAACGGTCGTATCCATATTCAGGGATTCGGAGAAAATCGCGCCTGTAAGAAAAGCCATAAAATACCTCCATGTGTTTTTTCCTTTTTCTGGTTTTATTATACACTAAAACCGCCAAAAATCAACCGCGTCCCTTTCCGGCGCTTTTATGCCGGCGATACCGTCAGCGCCCCGCCGGGCTTTATCTGACGCGTATACCCTTGGGCAGGTGATTTCTCACCCTCCCCTGCGAGCCTTTGCCAAACCCCAGCGGCATGCCGCGATATACGACTATGGCCCACCCTTCCGCGTCGTTATATAGCTCCTGCCCCGAAATGAACCTCATTGCGCCGGGCATATCGACCTCGATTTCCTTCATGATTCCCCTCGGCAGAGCCATGGCGAGCGCGTGATCCGGCAGTACATAGCCTTTTCGCAGATTGGCGAGGCACAATCCGTACATATGCGTCTTAATTCCCGACATATCGGGAAAATCCCCCTTAAGCCAATGAAGCCTCTGTCCAATCAGGCGAAAGCCTCCCGAGTTATAAACCTTTCTCACGTCGAATCCCAGCGCGTCCGACAAAAGCGACGCCGCCCGCGCGGCTTCCGTTGTATCGCAAAATTCGCCGCGCCGCGCTAACGAGTGAGATCCCGGCTTCCTGAAAAGCGCCATAAACTGCCCCTCGCCCCTTACGCGATGAGGCCAGAGTTTTAAGCAGCCGTCCAACGACGCCCCCGCCCCCTCGAGGGAAAAATCCATAGGCTCCAGACCAAGGCTTTCGCGGAGCCAGCGGGCGTTGTCCTCGTCCTCGAGGCGGTTGAACGTACAAGTAGAGTATAAAAGCCGCCCAGATGGCCGAAGCATCTTTACGGCGCCGGACAATATCTCCCTCTGCCTTTCGGCGCAGCCCGCGACGCGCTTTAACGACCATTCGCCAATGGCGTCCGGGTCGCGCCTGAACATGCCCTCGCCCGAGCACGGCGCGTCCACAAGTATGGCGTCGAACGCCTCCGGCCATTTGCGGGCGAGGCGCTCGGGGGATTCGGACACGACCGAGCAATTGTCCAGTCCCAGCCTTTCGAGGTTTCCCGCGAGCATCGCCGCGCGCGAGGGATTAGGCTCGTTCGCGACGAGCAGCCCGGCAAAGCGCGCCAGCTGTCCCGCCTTGCCCCCCGGGGCGGCGCAAAGGTCGAGCGCGATTTCATCGTCCGCGACGGGCAGGGCGTTCGCCGG
>JAUNBY010000365.1 GCA_030526935.1 Clostridia bacterium | reverse complement strand
TCGGGCACACATAGATATCAATAAGTTGGAATTCGGGCAAAATTTCGATCAGCTAAAGCCGATCCCGCGCGAATAAAACCTCTGCGTACGGCAATAATATCGATATGGATAAATTAAAAGATCTTTGGAAAAAATCTGGATATTATGTGGCGCTGTTTATGCTAGTGGCGGGCTTGGGGACGTCCGCCTATTTCATAAGGAACAACGCGGGGCGGGCGGCCTTGCCTGAAGCGCCCGCCGAACGGCCAAGGCAGGTTTCGTCGTCTCTTGACGAGATCGCGCCCTTATCGACCGGAGACAAACTGACCTGGCCCGTGTCGTCGCGAAATATAATCGCGTTTCACAGCCCTGACGAGCCTGTATGGTCGCAAACGCTTGAAATGTATATGACTCACGACGGCATTGACATCGAAGCGCTTCCGGGCGAGGCGGTCGTCGCCGCGATGGAGGGCGACGTGGTCGCGATATACTCGGATGAGATGATGGGAAACACCATAGAATTAAGTCATGAAGGCGGCATAAGGACGATTTATTCGAATCTGGCGACCATCAACCTCGTCGAAATAGGGCAAAGCGTGCGCCGGGGCGAGGTGATATCGACTGTAGGCGCGAGTTCGCGACTTGAGGGCGCGATGCAGCCCCATCTGCATTTTGAGGCCTATGAAAACGGAGCCTGGCTTGACCTTCCGGAGGATTGAAAAGCGGCGCTCGGCGGATTTACGCCACGCGCCGCTCCATGCGCTCGTCATTCCTTACCTCCGCGCTTAATCATGTCGTCGAATACGTCAAACGCCACCGGGCGGCTGAAGAAAAAGCCCTGTCCGTATTCGCACTTGTAATTGGACAGGAGCCGATACTGTCCCTCGGTCTCTATGCCCTCGGCGAGCGTTTGCGTAGCGGCCAGTTCGTGGCACATTCGGATGGTATTTCTCATAATTATCTGACTTTTCTCGTTGTTTTCAAGTCGGCTCACGAGCGCCTTGTCGATTTTAACGGTATGAAACTTCAAGTCGTTTAGAATTGAAAGGTTGGAATATTTGGAGCCGAAGTCATCGAGCGAGATGGTGAAGCCCCTGTCGATGAGCGCGTCAAAGAGATTCTTTATGTATGCCTGATCCATTTTTCCAATGCTCTCGGTGACTTCTATCGTAAGGTTTTTGGGAGATGCCTCATATTCTTCGCATATGCGCGTTATTTCGTTTAAAATATCAGGCATCATAAGCGTCACCCTTGAAAAGTTGACGCAGATATTGAGGCATATGCCCTGATTGCGCCAGCGCTTCATAGCCGCGCAGACTTCCTTGAATACGAACAGATCCACATGGCTTATTACGCCCTCGATTTCATAATAGGGGATGAACCTGTCCGGCGGTATGATTTCGCCGTTATCGCCCTTTTTCCGCACGAGCGCTTCCGCGCCGATTATCTGGTTGGTCTTAATGTTTATCTGCGGCTGATAATATACGACGAAGCGATTTTCCTCTATCTCGCGCGCCACCTCTTCGGATATGCCCAGACGCGCTGTGCGACCATTGCTCAGGACGCTCCTGTAATAAACCTGTTTTTCGGCGTACATAAGCTCGTCCGCCTTTATTATTTGCCGGTTTATGTCAACCTCGTCCTGAGTCCATACGCTTCCGATCGACACGTCGCAATCGGGATCCTGGTCGAAATGGCCTTTAATCTCGATTACTTTTTTATCGAAAGTCTCCTTGTCCACATTTTCAAACAGCATCACGAATTCATCGCCGCCTATGCGATATACATGGCAGTTCTGCGCAAGGCTCAGTATTTCGGACACCCTGATGAGAAGCCTGTCGCCGTATTTATGGCCGCGGGTGTCGTTTGCGGTCTTCATGCCGTTTACGTCGGCGAACACCACGCCAAGCGACTTGGGAGGGTTAGTCTCGTAGCCTTTCAGAACCTCCATGTAGCGGTTGCGATTGTTAAGCCCGGTGAGCATGTCGATATAGCTCGCGCGTTCGAGTTTTTGTATCAGGCGCCTTTTTTTCAGCTCCTCCACCACGAAGTCGGATGACGCGCGAAGCAGGGTCATGTCGTTTGTAGCGTTCGTGGGATTGTCCACCCCTATGAAACCCACTGTGCGCCCTCCGGTCAGAAGCGGCGCGGCGAGCAGGCTTTCTATACCCTGGTTGGCCAATATATTATAATCCTCGCGGTTGTGATTTATGTCCGTATCGAGCTTGTTTATATAGAACTCGCCCGTCTCTTTGAACTTCTTAAGCCAGTCTGATATATATTTTATTGGTATTCCCTGCAGGTTGTCTATTTCGGATGTTACATATGGAGCGCACCATTCATAGGTGTTGCTGACGACCCGCTTATCGTAGTCAATTTCGAATATATACGCGCGATCGGCGCGATAGAAGCGACCTAGCTGTTCGAGGAAGCTGTTGAAGGCAAGGGAGTAATCGTCAGAGGCGGCGAGCGTGTTAAGACTGCGCACGAGTATCTGCTCGACCGTGAGCTGGTCGGACAGGCGCTTTATTTGCCTGCGCTGGTCGGTAATATCGTAGGCGTGTTCGAGGCGGCATAGCCGTCCGTCTATAACCACAAGCATATCCTCTATGGCCATCCAGCGATGAAGGACGTCGTTGAAGTGCTCCCATTTATAGACGCTATCCAACGAAAGCTTGTCGTTTGTACAGAAAGGACATGGAGCGTCAAGCCCCTGCAACAGCTTGTAGCACTTCATTCCCCTGTATTCTTCAGGCGATTTCATTTTGAAAAGCTCCATGGCCTTTTGTGTCAAATGGATAAGCTCATATGTATTATAGTCCGCTATATAGCTTATGGCGTTTTCTTTTCCGACGATTAAAGAGTCGTATTCCTTGTGTTTCATGCCTGACCTCATTCCCGGTGCCAGCGCCTGCCGACGTCTTGACTTGCGGTATGCTTACGCTTTGAACTCAAAGCGTATATGATTAACGCTGTCTTATTATACTCGCTTCAGGAAAGATATTGTAGACTGTTTTTATAAAGTGTACGCCAAGAATTAATGAAGAGGTATTGTATACGCGGCATGTCGACATCAAATGGCGATATCGGAAAGGGAACGGCTTCATTGTGGACGGGTTGCCGCAATCCGCAATCCATCAGCGCGGCGCGCGAATTTATTTACTCTCACGCAAGTCACAATCATTACGAGTTGCGAATTCTCCGCGGTTTCACACTTTTTCATCAAAAAAATCCCCCTACAAGCCTTATCGCGAGC